>CANJNX010000001.1 GCA_947475495.1 Comamonadaceae bacterium
CATCACTGAATGAAAGACGCGCATTCGACGCCGCTTCAAGCGACTGCGTAAGCCAGCGTGCCGGCGCAAAACACACCAGGGCAAGCGCACCCCCTGCGACCACGCCGGTCATCGCCCACATCCATGGAGTGCGGGTCGCGCGAGTCAGTGGCGAGGTATGCAAGGAAAAACTCATGGGGTGGGCAGTTGCAATACGACGCTTCCGCTCCAAGCGTTTGTGTTGCGCTGAATATGCACCTCAAGGGCGCTGGCGCGGGCTTGTTCGCGGACGTGGGACAACCAAAGGGCAAAGGCTTCAGGCGCCACGTTTTTGAAGCTGACGGTAGCACGTTCGCCAGTGACGGCCGATCGTGCATCGGGCCCGAGTTGGGGCAAAGCTGCATTCAGCACCGCTTTGGCGTCAACCGGTGCGGGCTTGGGCAGGGCTTGCAGTGCTTTGGCTTGCGCTTGCATACGCAACAACTGCTCCCATTGCGCTTGGAGTTCAGGTGTTTGGGTGCGTGCACTTTCCAGAATTTGTAGGGCAGGGCGAATCGCCAGCAAAACCAACAAGGCAAGGCCAGCAATAAAAGCAAGACTCTTTGCTGTGGGGCTTTGAAAGTGGGAGCGAATCATGGCGCGGTCCCTTGGGCTTGCATGACCACGATATCGCCAGACTGGCGAACCCCATAGCCTTGGGCTTGAAGTGCGGACTGGGCGCGGTCCCACGTCTCGGGGCTCAGGGAAAGACCGGTGACTTGCAATTTCCCGTTGGAAAAATCAATGGTGCCAGGTGTGGGTAAGGGTTGCCCCGCTACCGCCACACTGGCCATAAGCAGACCCAGCAGGTTTTCAAATGTGTGTTGACTGGCTTGGCCTTTGGCGCTTTGCAGCGCGCTGATTTCGCGCTGCATCTGAACGGGCGCATCCACCACCACGGTCACATTGGGAAAGGTCTGCGTTAGCACCGCAGCCATGGCCTGGCGCTGGGTCTGCAAGGCGTTGCGTTCTTGAAAAGCGCGCACATTCAAGCCCACCACATTTACCGCCAGCAACAGCCCTAAGCTCCACCGGGCAGGCCGCCAGCGCGCACCCGTGGCAAACACGGAGAGCGCGTTGCGCATGTGTTTAAGAATGCGCGTTGGCTTGGATACGGACATCCCGAGCTGCCCGAGGTTCCAGGCCGTCTGGCCGGAATCGATTGCGCGCTGGCCCGGGCTTTGTAGAGCGACCGGTCGGCCAAAGAGTTTTTCAGTGTAGGCCGCAACCGCCGGCTCCGCCCCCAGGGGCGCGTCCTTGGGCCACGCAAGCAAAGCCACACTGGCAGCAGTGAGCGGCCAGCAGGTGACGCCTTGGTTGCTGGCGTGTATCAACCAGCCTTCTTCGGCAGAGCCTACGGCACACAGCGATGCACCTTGTTCAGTGGGTGTGATCTCAGGAACGATACGGTCTACCGATTGGCCCGCCACTTCCAATGCATTAATGGCTTGGTTCAACCAGGCCTTATTGCAAACAGCCACCCAAACAGGCACGCCCGCGCGGGCATGGGGGGCAAGTGCAAAGTGCAAATGGGCGGGTTCATCTAACAATTGGTCTTCCAAAAGCCCTTCCAACACGGCTCTTTGGCGACCCCCGAGTGCGCCCATGGGCAAGGTCAAGCGGTGCCAAGACAGTTGGGTAGCGGGGACGATCACCACGGTGTGGGTGACACCTCTTATGCGTTCACCTAATGTTTGCGTAAGCAATCCCACGGGGACGCTGGACTGAAGGCTGATGCCGGCCCCATCAGGCGACAGCACATACCCCAGCACCGAGCCCGCTTGCAAGGCTGCTACAGGAAGGCTTAGGAGGAGAGTAGCCATGGCTTACAGACTGCGTGAAATGTCATACACCATTGTAGGTTGGGGGCCTTGGTTTTCCTGCTGCTGCCCCAATGGTCCGCTTGCGCCAGAGGGTTTTGATTTGAAGCCCATCGCGCTGGACCACGGAGGTCTCGTGGACGGTGTGCTTGTCGATTTGCAAGGTTCCGCGCAGTTCAAAAAAGCGCGATTGCGTGGACACGGCCTGGGTTTCTAGTGCGCGCAGGCCGGGTGGCGCGACAGCCCGCACTGCCTCCAGGTTGTCCCAGGGGTTTAAGTTGCGGGCTTGGACTAATTGCTGTGCTGCTGCGGGGTGAATACCCAAGCAGGCGACCAAAACCAAAGGCGATGCGGTATTGAGGTTCACGGGTGTGCGTTCAGGCAAGAGGGTCACGAAAGGACGCAAGCGTTCGATGCTGTCTGCATCCACACCCAACCATGCCAGTTGGTCTAGGTCTTGGGGCCGCAACGGTGCTTGGGGTTTGTCGCTCACAGACAGGAGCAACTGGGCAAGCATGGTTTCAAGCAGACGCGGGTCAAGGCCCAGTTGGTCAAAGAGCCGCGCAAACATTTGCACGGTTGCGCCATGGACTTTGCCGTCTTGAACCAGGTTGGTGATATTCAGGCGCGACTGCAAGTCCACCATGTGGCCGGATAAAAAAGCATTCTGGCTGGCATCGCCATCCAAGCTGCTGCTGCGATCGGTCGCCAAAAAAGTAGACAAGCGCGCTTGCTCCAAGGCCAAGGCCCAGGGCTCGGCCAGGTGGTCTGCGCCGCCTTTGCGGGCGTCTTCTTTTAAGATCAAACGTGCCCAATCGAGTGCCCCCATCAATACCCAAGTGGCTTGGGCGCGGGTGCGCTCGGCTGACTCCACTTCTACCGCGCGCCACTGCTGCCACAGCGCCACGGATGCCATGGTGGCGACCAAGACCACCGTGAGCATGGCCATCACAATCGCAGCGCCGTGTTGTGCGTAGCGTTTCATGGCGGGGTGCTGCCTTCGGTGCGCGCCCAGTCGCGGGTAAGCACGCCGCTGATGGCTTGGCCCGCTGGCAAAGTCAGAACCAAGCGCACGCCTTCAGGCAAGGCGTTGGCGTCTGCGGCAGAAGCGGAAGACTGGGGGTTCGTCCAGGCGTTATTGCGGTAATAAAAAATCTGCCATTGGCTCAAAGGGCTGATGCGCACTTCGCGCAAACGGTCCTCGTTGCTGGGGTTTTGGCCCCAGCGGGCGGCTTGGGTCCAGGCCGCATCGAGCTCAGCGCGGGAACGCAAAGGGAGCGACTGCCAGCGCAGCCATTGGGTGCTGCCATCCACCTGCCTTTGCGACCACCCCACCACGCGCAAGCCGTCTCCGGGAGACGCACTGCCCCTGCGTAAAACGCGCAGCACCCGGCCGTCCCAGGCCAAGCTGGGGGTATTGGCTTGAAGCGCGATGGCGTCTAAATCCGCGGCCCATTGCCCCAAGCCCGCTTGCAAAGCCAAGGTGTCGTCGGTGTGTTGGGTTAATCGGATTTGCGCGCCTTGCATGCCGCTGATACCGCGCCATGCCATCACCCCCATGAGGGCCATCAAAGCAATCGCCACCAGCATTTCCACCAGGGTAAAACCGAGACTAGGTCGTACTTTTTTCATACCCTAGTTGCGACCCAAGAGGGTACTTAAGCGCATCACAGGCTCTTGGGTCTGCCCCACTGCGATAGACACTTGCACATCCACCCGCACAAAATTGGGGTTGGGCGTGGTTTGCACCGTTTGGGTGACTTCCAGTGTTTCACCGCCTTGTGTACAGGGCTGTTTGGTTTCTCCAATGCCTGGTATTTGGCGAAGCAAGCGCAAGGAGACCAAGGCATTCTCAGCGCACAGCTGGCCCAAAATCTGTGCGCTTTGGCGTTGTGCGTGGAGGGTGAGTGCGCCAGTGGCTTTGAAGCCGGCGATCAAGGCCACCCCCACGATGCTCAGGGCCACCAAGACTTCAATCAGGGTAAAGCCCCCTTGCTTGCGAAGTCTCATCGCCGCACCACCGCAAAAGGGCGAAGGCCGTCGGTGGACAACTCAACGCGCGTCGTGGCTTGCTGGCGCGATTGCAAGACAATCGTCTGCGCGTCAATCACGGGCTCGGGACCCAATACGATAGCGGGGCTCAGGCTCAGGGTGTCAGGAGAAAGCCAGATTTGCGGATCTTGCGCAGGCTGAAGCCCATCGATCAAAAAGCCTGTGGCGTTGGGGCGCCACCATACGGGTGTGCCCTGCATGCGCGACTGAGCGCGGGCAGATGCAAGCATGGCACCCAGGCGTTGCGCATCGCGCTCCACATCGGTGGCCGCGTTGTCGCGCAAGGTCAACACCACACCCGCGCTGGCGATGGCCACGATGGCCATTACAACCAAAAGTTCAATCAGCGTAAAGCCAGATGGTTTTTGGGTGGGGCAAGGGCCCCCGCCAAAATACTTAGGGCTGCCAGCTTCCAATGTCTGCATTTTTACCCTCGCCACCAGCTTGCCCGTCGGCACCCAGCGACATCACGTCCACCTCACCGTGGATGCCAGGGTTGAAGTACACATAAGGTTTGCCCCAGGGGTCATTGGGCAATTGGTCCACGTTTTTCCGCCAGTTCACAGGGACAGGTTCTGCAGTGGGTTTGCTGACCAAAGCCGCCAAGCCTTGCTCGTTGCTGGGATAGCGCCCGTTGTCTAAACGGTAGAGTTTGAGGGCTTGGAGCACGTTGCGCACATCGGTTTTTGCCGCCATGGTTTTGGCGTCGTCCGCTCTGTCCAACACATTGGGAACAATCAAGGCCGCTAGCACGCCAATGATGAGCAGAACCACCATCAGCTCGATCAGGGTAAAACCGTTTTGTGTGCGCCGGCGAAGTGAGATAGGGGTGTTTCCCATGGGTGGTCACGTGCAATTGTTAAGAGTCGGATTGTGCCTAAAAAATATCCCCCGATTCATTGATAATCCTCGCATGCAAGAAACCACATACCGATTTGGCTGGCTGCACCTGGTCACCTTCTTTAGCGCAGCAGCAAGCGCGGCGAGCGCGGTATTTTGGTTATTGGGAGGCGCGACAGGGGGCGCTTTGATCGCAAACCCTGCTGATTTCCAGGCCACACCCGTGGGTGTGTCTCATCCGAAGGCGTGGCCCTTGGCACAAAGTTTGGGGGCTTCCATTAGTGCACCTTCAACCGAGCCCGACCCCAAGCAAGCATCACGCTTGCGCTTGCTGGGCGTGGTGGCAGGCGACTCGGATGCCAAGCCAGGGTTTGCTTTGCTATCAGTGGATGGCGGTGCACCCCAAACCTATGCGGTGGGCGCAAAGATCACAGACAGCTGGGTGCTGCAATCGGTCCAACGGCGCAGTGCCACCCTTGGGGCCGATATCAAAGGCGCTGCGTTGATCCGGCTTGAATTGCCAAAAACGGACGTGCCCTAAGTCAAGACGTGTTGACTTCGCCCCCGCAGTCAGGGGTTATCACTAGCGGTGGGCTTGTCAAACTCATGTAAGCTTGGCGCAAGCACTTCATTCACTTGCCTAAGGAGCAATTCATGCACATTGGCGTTCCCGCCGAAACAACACAGGGCGAAACCCGCGTTGCCGTTACTCCTGAAACCGTTAAAAAATTGATCGCCCAAGGCCACACCGTAGCCATAGAGTCTGGCGCTGGCCTTGCTGCCAGCATCACTGATGAGGCATTTGCGCATGCGGGCGCACAGGTGGTGGACGCGGCCGCTGCGCTGGCATGTGCTTTGGTGCTCAAGGTGGCCGCCCCAACGCCTGAGCAGCTCACTCACATGAAAAGCGGCTCGGCTTTGGTGGGTATGCTCAACCCGTTTGACCTGCCCGGCTTGCAGCGCTTGGCTGCAGCGGGATTGACCAGTTTCGCACTGGAAGCGGCCCCGCGAACGACGCGCGCGCAAAGCATGGATGTGCTCTCTAGTCAGGCCAATATTGCAGGCTACAAAGCGGTGATGATTGCCGCCAACACCTACCAGCGGTTTTTCCCCATGCTGATGACGGCAGCCGGTACGGTCAAGGCCGCGCGGGTGGTGATTTTGGGTGTGGGTGTGGCAGGCTTGCAGGCCATCGCTACCGCCAAGCGTTTGGGTGCGGTGATTGAAGCCTCCGATGTCCGCCCCAGTGTGAAAGAACAGGTGGAATCTTTGGGTGGAAAATTCATTGACGTTCCGTACGAAACAGAGGAAGAAAAAGAGGCTGCTGTCGGCGTAGGCGGCTACGCCCGACCCATGCCCCAGAGCTGGCTGGACCGGCAAAAAGTGGAGGTGGCCAAGCGGGTCGCGCAGGCCGATGTGGTGATTTCTACGGCTTTGATCCCAGGGCGTGCCGCGCCGGTCTTGGTCACGCAAGCGATGGTGCAAAGCATGAAGCCCGGCTCGGTGGTCATTGATATTGCTGCTGGCAAAGCGGCCGATGGCATCAGCGGCAATTGTGTTCTCACTGAGGCTGGCAAAACGGTGGTGAAGCATGGTGTCACCTTGGTTGGCGAGACCAATTTACCCGCCCTGGTCGCGGCCGATGCGTCCTCGCTTTACGCCCGCAATGTGCTGGACTTTTTGAAGTTGGTGCTCACCAAAGAGGGTGCGTTCAAGGTGGACCTGGAAGACGATATCGTGGCTGCGTGTTTGATGACGCAGGGTGGCGAAGTCAAGCGCAAAACATAAACCAACAACATCAAACCAACGCATTAGGAAAAACCATGGAAGTTGTCTCTCCCACCATCTTGAACTTGATTATTTTTGTCTTGGCTATTTACGTGGGCTACCACGTGGTTTGGACCGTCACCCCCGCGCTGCATACGCCGCTGATGGCGGTGACCAATGCGATTTCAGCCATCGTCATCGTTGGCGCCATGTTGGCCGCTGCGCTGACTGAAACGCCCTTGGGCAAAACCATGGGGGTGTTGGCTGTGGCTTTGGCGGCGGTCAATGTCTTTGGTGGCTTTATGGTCACCCGGCGCATGCTGGAGATGTTCAAAAAGAAAGAGAAAAAAGTGACTGCAAAGGAGGCAGCGCAATGAGCCTGAACCTCGTTACCTTGCTGTATTTATTTGCCAGCGTTTGTTTTATCCAAGCGCTCAAGGGACTGTCGCATCCCACCACCTCGATTCGCGGTAACGTCTTTGGCATGATCGGAATGGCGGTTGCGGTGGTAACCACAGCGGCCTTGATTGTGAAGCTGGCCTCCCACATGGGCCAAGACGGCGTGTCAGGCATGGCGTGGGTTTTGGGGGCTTTGCTGGTGGGCGGAACTGCGGGCACCGTCATGGCCAAACGCGTTGAGATGACCAAGATGCCGGAGTTGGTTGCCTTTATGCACAGCATGATTGGTTTGGCAGCCGTGTTCATTGCCGTGGCAGCCGTTGCAGAGCCCCACGCTTTGCTGCACGGCTTAGAAAAAGGCGCACCGATTCCTGCGGGCAACCGCTTGGAATTATTTTTGGGCGCAGCCATTGGTGCAATCACCTTTAGTGGCTCGGTGATTGCGTTTGGAAAACTCTCGGGCAAATACAAGTTCCGTCTTTTCCAAGGTGCTCCGGTGCAATTTGCGGGGCAACACAAATTGAATTTGGTCTTGGGCTTGGCAACCGTGGGTCTGGGGCTGATCTTCACTGCGCAAGGCGACTGGAATGCATTCTTTGCGATGCTGGCCTTGGCGTTTGTGATGGGTGTCTTGATCATTATCCCGATTGGTGGCGCGGACATGCCAGTGGTGGTGTCCATGCTCAACAGTTACTCGGGCTGGGCCGCTGCTGGCATTGGTTTTAGCTTGAACAACAGCATGTTGATCATCGCTGGTAGCTTGGTGGGGTCTTCGGGCGCAATCTTGAGCTACATCATGTGCAAAGCCATGAACCGATCCTTCTTCAATGTGATCTTGGGGGGCTTTGGTGGCGAAGTGAGCACTGCAACAGCCGGCAGTGCTGAACAGCGCCCGGTGAAAAGTGGCAGCGCTGACGACGCGGCTTTTGTTTTGGGCAATGCCGAAACCGTGGTGATCGTTCCGGGCTATGGCTTAGCGGTGGCGCGGGCGCAGCACGCGGTGAAAGAACTCGCGGCCAAGCTCACGGCCAAGGGCATCACCGTGAAATACGCAATCCATCCCGTGGCCGGGCGCATGCCGGGTCATATGAATGTATTGTTAGCCGAAGCCGAAGTTCCCTATGACCAGGTGTTTGAGATGGAAGACATCAATGGTGAATTTGGGCAAGCCGATGTGGCGATTATTTTGGGGGCCAATGATGTGGTGAACCCTGCAGCGCACATCAAAGGCAGCGCAATCTACGGCATGCCAATTTTGGAGGCCTACAAGGCCAAAACCATCATCGTCAATAAGCGCTCTATGGCTGCGGGTTATGCCGGATTGGACAACGAGCTTTTCTATATGGATAAAACCATGATGGTGTTTGGAGATGCCAAAAAAGTCGTCGAAGACATGGTCAAGGCCATTGAATAAAGCGCAAGCAGCAGACTTTAAAAGGGAAACAATGATGCAAAGTTCCGAGCGTATTTGGCTCTCTAGCTACCCCGCCGGCGTGCCTGCGGATATCGACGCGTCCATTTACCCGTCCTTGGTTGCGTTGATGGAAGAAAGCTTTCAAAAACACGCTTCCAAAACGGCCTATAGCTTCATGGGCAAAGACATGAGCTTTGCGCAGACGGACCGATCAAGCCAAGCGTTTGCGGCGTATTTGCAAAGCTTAGGGCTGGTTAAAGGGGACCGGGTCGCGATCATGATGCCCAATGTGCCGCAATACCCAGTAGCTGTGGCTGGAATTTTGCGCGCAGGTTTTGTGGTGGTGAATGTCAACCCCTTGTACACCCCGCGCGAATTGGAGCACCAGCTCAAAGATTCGGGTGCCAAGGCCATTGTCATTATTGAGAATTTTGCCAACACCTTAGAAAAATGCTTAGAAGCCACGTCGGTCAAACACATTGTGCTGTGCGCCATGGGTGATCAACTCGGATGGCTCAAGGGTACTTTGGTCAATTACGTGGTGCGCAACGTCAAGAAGTTGGTTCCCTCGTTTAACTTGCCTACCGCTGTTCGCTTTAATTCAGCCATCGCGATTGGTTCTGCTGCGCCATTTTCTAAACCCATCTTGCAGGCTGACGAAGTGGCGGTGTTGCAATACACCGGCGGCACGACTGGGGTCTCCAAAGGCGCCGTCTTGCTGCATCGCAACCTGATTGCCAATGTGTTGCAGTCAGAAGCTTGGAACCAGCCCGTGATGGCGAAGGTGCCGGCCAACGAACAACCCACAGGCGTTTGTGCCCTGCCGCTGTACCATATTTTTGCGTTCACGGTGGGCATGATGCTCAGTATGCGTACCGGCGGCAAACTGATCTTGATTCCCAATCCGCGCGATATTCCTGCGGTTTTGAAAGAATTGTCCAAGCACCGCATCCACAGCTTTCCCGCTGTCAATACGCTCTTTAATGGTTTGGCCAACCACCCCGATTTCAATACCGTGGATTGGAGCCACCTCAAGGTGTCAGTGGGCGGCGGTACCGCTGTCCAAAGCAGTGTTGCCAAACTCTGGGTGGATAAAACAGGCTGTCCTATTTGTGAGGGATATGGCCTGAGCGAAACCTCCCCATCAGCCAGTTGCAACGTGGTAACCGATACCGCCTACACCGGCACCATCGGTATTCCGCTCCCGAGTACTTTCATGAAGTTGCTTGATGACGACGGCAACGAAACGGCGCCGGGGCAGTCCGGCGAGATCGCGATCAAAGGCCCGCAGGTGATGGCAGGTTACTGGCAGCGCCCGGACGAAACAGCCAAAGTGATGACCTTGGATGGCTACTTTAAGTCGGGCGATATCGGTACCGTTGACGCGCGGGGCTACTTCAAAATTGTGGACCGCAAAAAGGACATGATTTTGGTCAGCGGCTTCAATGTGTATCCCACTGAAATTGAAGAGGTCGTGGCCCAGCTCGCTGGCGTCATGGAATGCGCCTGCATTGGTATGGCCGATGACCAAACCGGCGAAGCGGTCAAACTCGTGATCGTGAAGAAAGACCCCAACTTAAGTGAAGCTGCGGTTCGCGCCCATTGCAAAGAAAACCTCACGGGCTACAAACAGCCCAAAGTGATCGAGTTTCGTGCCGACTTGCCCAAAACGCCTGTCGGGAAAATTTTGCGCCGCGAATTGCGTGGCTAGAAGCAAGCAACCTGCTTTTGGATGCTTACTTGAGCCAACCTCGGCGGCGGAAGTACCACATCGGAACGACCGCGCTGGCCGCCATGAGCGCCAGGGCATAAGGGTAGCCCCAGGTTTGTGACAGTTCGGGCATGTACTGAAAGTTCATGCCGTACAAACTGGCAATCAAGGTAGGCGGCAGCAAAGCGACACTGGCCACCGAGAAGATCTTGATGATCTTGTTCTGGTTGATGTTGATGAAACCCACGGTGGCGTCCATCAAGAAGTTGATCTTGTCAAACAAAAAGGCTGTGTGCGAGTCCAGAGACTCAATGTCGCGCAGAATTTGGCGGGCCTCTTCAAACTGTTCGCTGTTGAGCATTTTGGAGCGCATCATGAAACTCACTGCGCGGCGCGTGTCCATGACGTTGCGGCGAATGCGGCCGTTCAAGTCTTCTTGGTGTGCGATCGCACCAAGCACCTCACCTGCCAAGGCATCACTGACGTCGCCAGACAAGACTTTTTTACCGGCTTTTTCTAACTCGTCATAAATACCTTCGAGCGTATCGGCCGAGTATTCGGCGTCAGCATCAAAGAGCTTGAGCAAAACGTCTTTGTCATCTTCGATCAATCCCGGGGCGCGTCGAGCACGCAAGCGCAAAAGTCGAAACACAGGAACGGATTCGTCATGGATGGAAAACAAAATGCCTTTGCTGCGCAAATCGGCATTGAATTGGTTGAGGATAAACGCGCAGCGAACGGTGCGTGGCTCGTCCTCATCGGCAATTAAGAAGTCACTGCGAATATGCAACTCGCCGTTGTCTTCTTCGTAAAAACGCGCGGATTCTTCAATGTCTTCGTCCATCGCGTCTTCAGGGATAGACAGACCGTAGTACTGTTTGATCCAGCGTTTTTCTTCGACGGTGGGAGATTCCAAATCAACCCAAATGGGTTGGAATTTGGAGAGTTCTTCCAGGGACTCAATCTCTTCTTGGAAGAGGCGGCCGTTGGCCAAAGTGAAAATGTTGAGCATGGGCGATGAATAGAGGTTTGAAACCAAAGCTTCGGGTGGGCGGGGCGATAAAGCAGCTTCCGAACGATGGGTTCTCAGACCTCAACCATCCGAAAGCTACCGACTGGGGTAGTTGTCCAAGAAATGCTCTCCAAAAATGCGAATACCCTCATTATCTCACCAGCGGCGCCCTTGTTGCGCTGCAATATCGAAAGACATTGCAATTACCAAAAAACAAGCGCATAGTGAAATCGGAAGCAGCAACTGTTTGCCGATTTCCACTCGTGTGCCTAGCGCCTCGGGCGCAGGCAATACCTACCTTGAATGCAACTGGAGGCGATTTATGAATTTAACGATCAGCGGCCATCACTTGGAAGTTACCCCTGCACTACGTTCTTACGTTACCGGCAAGCTGGATCGAATAACGAGGCACTTTGACCAGCTTGTGGATGTCAAAGTTTTGCTCTCGGTAGAAAAACAAAAAGAAAAAGAAGGTCGACAACGCGCAGAATGCAACATCCACGTCAAAGGCAACGACATGTTTGCCGAAAGCACCCACGAAGACCTGTACGCCGCTGTGGATGATCTGGTCGACAAGCTTGATCGCCAGGTGGTTCGGCACAAAGACCGCATTAAAAACCACCACCATGAGGCGCCAAAGCGACTGATGTAAGCAAAGGAAGAGGCCCACAGGCGCTCAAACACTGTCAACCGCCCTTATCGGGGCGGTTTTTTTGTGCATAATCCGCTCACTTATGAATCGCCTCGCGTCACTCTTGCCTCCTGAACAAGTCCTAGCCCAGGTGGACGTGACCAGCAAGAAGCGTGCGTTTGAAGAAGCCGGTTTGTTGTTTGAGAACTTGCATGGCCTGAGCCGCGCCCTCATCACCGACAGTCTTTTTTCCAGAGAGCGTTTGGGCTCAACCGGTTTAGGGCATGGCGTAGCCATTCCCCATGGGCGCATCAAGGGTTTGAAGTCTCCCATGGCTGCGGTCTTTCAGCTCTTGGCCCCGATCGGATTTGACGCGCCCGATGATCTCCCTGTCACGCTGCTGATTTTTTTACTCGTGCCGGAAGCCGCAACCCAAAAGCATTTGGAAATTTTGTCTGAAATTGCTGAGCTCCTCAGTGATGTGGAGTTGCGCCAGCGACTGACCGCAAGCACCGATGCGGCACAACTGCACGGTTTGCTCACAGGCTGGCTGTCCTCACGCGTGGCCTAATGACCCACCCCCACTGCGCGTTTCAAAGGATTTAAAACGTGAAACCTACCGCGGTCAGTGCTGATGTTTTATTTGAAGCCTTTCGCAATTACCTGCATTGGGAATGGGTGGCAGGCCTGGGGGCTTCTGAGCGGCGCTTTGATGAAGTCGCGGTTCGCGCGGCGCGATCGGGTGCCGATTTGGTGGGCTACCTCAACTACATCCACCCCTACCGCGTTCAAATTTTGGGTGAGCGGGAAATTGCTTACATCACCAACGCCACCCCGGAAGATTGCGCACGGCGCATCTCGCGCATCGTCACGCTAGAGCCGCCTGTGGTGGTGTTGGCTGATGGCCAAGTAGCGCCACCGGCCATGTTGGCTATGTGCGAAAACGCGCAAATCCCGATGTTTGCAACCAAGGATTCATCGGCGTTTGTGATCGATGTGTTGCGCGCGTATTTGTCCAAGCACTTTGCCGATCGGGTCTCGATGCATGGCGTGTTCATGGATATTTTGGGCTTGGGCGTCTTGATCACCGGCGAATCGGGCCTGGGAAAAAGCGAGCTGGGTTTGGAGCTGATTTCCCGTGGCAATGGCTTGGTTGCCGATGATGCGGTGGATTTGTTCCGTATCAACCAAACCACGATTGAAGGCCGCTGCCCTGAGCTCTTGCAAAACTTGCTAGAGGTTCGCGGCATTGGCCTGTTGGACATCCGCGCAATTTTTGGTGAAACCGCGGTACGCCGAAAAATGCGGCTGAAGTTGATTGTGCATTTGGTGCGCAAAGAAACCTTGGAGCGCGATTACGACCGCATTCCCTTTGAGCCGCTGACGCAAGACGTGGCGGGAATTCCTGTGCGCAAAGTCGTGATTCAAGTGGTGGCAGGCCGCAATATTGCGGTACTCGTAGAAGCTGCGGTGCGCAATACTATTTTGCAGCTGCGTGGAATTGACACCTACCAAGACTTTGTCGACCGCCAGCGCAAAGCCATGGAGCTCGGCGGCTGAAACAGGTCAACACTGGCGGCTGCTTTTAAGCGTAGCGCTTGCTCCGCAAGTTTTGGCGCATCTCACTGAGCATGGGCTGCAAGGTCGCACTGCCAATGCGCAGCGCCACCGCGGTGGCCAAAATATCAATCATCATCAGGTGCAGCAAGCGTGAAACCATGGGGCTGTATTTGTCGTAGCCTTCCGGGTGGTCGGCACTCAAGTGAATATGTCCAGCGCTGGCCAAAGGCGAACCGCTGGCGGTCATCACGATGGTGGTCGCACCGTTCTTGCGGGCGATGTCGCAGGCGTCCATCAGGTCGCGGGTGCGACCAGAGTTGCTAATGACCACCACGCAATCGCCCGCCTTCAGCACGGACGCACTCATGACCTGCATATGGCCGTCGCTGTAGGCTGTTGTACTGACACCGAGCCTGAAAAACTTGTGTTGCGCGTCTTGGGCCACGATGCCGGAGTTGCCCACGCCAAAAAATTGAATCTGCCGGCCCGCTTGGTAAGCCTGTACCAAAGCCACCACGGCTTTTTCAATCGCCAAGGTACTGGCGTCGTTGCGGTATTTCAGCAATGCCGCTACGGTGTTGTCAATGACCTTGACCATCACGTCGCCAATCTTGTCATCGGCATCGACGCTGCGGTGAATAAATGGAACGCCCTCGTTGACGGTTCCCGCCAGTTTTAACTTGAAGTCCGACAAGCCGTCGTAACCCACGCTGCGGCAAAAACGAACCACGGTCGGCTTGCTTACATGGGCGCGATCGGCCAATTCACTCACGGGCAATTTGGCAAATGCGCGGGGGTCGGCCAGGCACAGTTTCCCAACGCGCTGCTCAGCAGGAGC
>CANJNX010000002.1 GCA_947475495.1 Comamonadaceae bacterium
ATTGACCATCACCCACAGGCAAAGAGTTTTTAGTGAGTTTGAGTGTGCCTTTGAACAGTGCAGCGTTACCCGAGAGCTCGTAGCCCAACACGTCGGACGCTAAGCGCACCGCCGTGGCTTGACCCATAAGCAAAGGCGTGAGGCTGCGCCCGATCATGGGCTCTACCGCAAGGCCTTTGTATTGGGCTCCAGCGGGTTTGATTTGCGCGAGATCGAGCAGCGTGGGCGCGATATCGGTAACGTGGGTGAGTGCGGTTTCAATGTGATTTTGGCGAGGACTGCCGGGGACGGTTAGCACCATCGGAACCCGAATTCCGCCCTCGCCTGCGTAAAACTTGTAGGTAGACAAAGGCGACGCCGACGCGCTGGCCCAGCTCGGTCCGGGAATGCCATAAGCACCTTTGGCACCGAGTTGGTCAGTGTCTTGGGTGTACTGCGTTTTCAGCCAAAGTTGGGCGTCTTTGTAGTCCGAGCCCTCCGAGCCGTTGTCAGATAGAAAAACGAAAACCGTGTTGTCAAACTGGCCGGTCTTGCGCAGGTAGTCAAGCAAACGGCCGACCTCAAAGTCCATCGACTCGGCCATGGCGGCGTAGACCTCCATTTGCCGCTCCATGTGCAAACGCTCTTTTTCTTCCAAGGCCTCCCACTTCAGCGTCGTCCCCATGGTCACCATCGCTGTGCTCTTGGGCACTATCCCTAACTCGATCGCTTTACGCAGCCGCTCTTCGCGCAACGCGGTCCACCCTGCGCGGTAGCGCCCTTTGTATTTGTCAACAAATTCTTTGGGCGCTTGAACAGGCACGTGGTTGGCTTGAAAACCCACATAGGCAAAAAACGGTTGGTCTTTGCGCGGATCGTCTTTGAGGTAGCCGAGCATGCGGTCTACAAAATAGGTCGATGAAAAAAATTCTTTGGGCATCACTGCGGTTGCCCCGTCTTCAAACCAATACACCTTGGGCAAGTGCGCCAAGTAGCGCTTCTCAGGCTCCCAGTTGTCCGAACCGGTGTCGCCTTGCACGATGGATTTGTCAAACCCGCGCTGGTTGGGCAAGTTATAGGGCTCTGAGCCCACATTCCATTTGCCGGTGATGTAAGTGCGGTAGCCGCTGTCTTGTAGCAACGACGCCACCGTGACCACGTTGGTGGTCAGGGAGCCTTGGTAGCCAGGTTTGCCCACGTGTTCGCTGGGCATGGCTTCGCGCAGATTGCCAACCCCGTTGCGGTGGTTGTCCACACCCGTGAGCAGCATTGAGCGCGTAGGCGAACACGACGCTGCGCTATGGAAGTTGGAAAATCGAACGCCCTTTTTGGCGAGCGCGTCTAAGTTGGGGGTGGCAATTTCTCCGCCAAAGGCACCGACATCGGAGAAACCCCAATCGTCAGCGACAAGCACCACGATATTGGGACGCTTGGCCGGCGCTGCATTAGCACCCCAAGCGCTTCCTAAGAAGACACAGCCCAGAGCAAGCCCCACAACCAAAGATTTTGAATGCTGTTTCATGTCTCGCTCTTTTTAATGGCACCATACACAAATGTATCGATGAAATATAGCATGCAGGCTTGGGCGACAATAGTGCAAAAACAAGAGGACAGGAACCTATGGGACAGCCAGCGAAATCAGGTAAAAGCAAAGTCGCCCCGCGCTTGGGACGCGACGACTGGTTAGACGCCGCTTTTCAAGCCGTGGTGGACCACGGTTTTGATGGCGTGCGGGTCTTGGTTCTGGCCGATACCTTGGGCGTGACACGGGGAAGTTTTTACTGGCACTTTAAAGACCACGCCGAACTGGTTCAGGCTTTGTTGCTGCGCTGGCGTGACCGCGAGCTGGCATTGAATCAAAGCATCCAAGGGCACAGCCATGCCGACCCGGTCAAAGAACTGGAAGCCTTGCTCGAAGCCGCCTTAGCCCATGCCGGCGAAGACCTTCAAAACATGCGCTTTGAGTTAGCGCTGCGCGGCTTGGGCCGGCGCGATCCTGCCGTTGCCGATATGTTGCTCGCAGTCGATCACATGCGCATGGCTTTGTTTGAGAACAAATTCAAACGCATTACGCCTGACCCCAAAGCCGCGACCGATTTAGCGTCTTTGTTTTATTTGGCGATTGTGGGCAGTTACCAGGCTTTAAGCCGCCCTCAAACGCCCAGTGCCACCAAGCAGTATTTGCAAAGCATCATTTCGCACTACTTGGTTCAGCAGCAACTCCAAACGCGCTAAAGCGCGCTCGGCCTTGCAGATGCACAAGGCTCAAGGCCCCGGCGCCATCACGACCGTGCGAAACCCCACGTGGCTGACGGCCAAATCGTCTTCTTGGCCTTGACGTGAACCGGCGCGGTAGCGCATGCAGTAGTTGGGTGCGCATAAAAACGAGCCGCCTTTGATGACGTGTTGGGCCACAGGCGCTTGCGCTTGCGACGGAATTTTTACCAACGGTTTCGATCGGGCCTGCTCTGGCGTTGGCAAGGCTTCGCTGGCGAGGATGTCATGGGACGGGGTGTAAGCGTCACGCGTGAGTTCCCACGCATTTCCAATCATGTCGAACAAACCCAAAGCGTTGGGCGTGTAGCAAGCCGCAGGCGCAAGCCCCACAAAACCGTCTTCGCCCGAGTTGACCACAGGAAACAAACCTTGCCAGGTGTTGGCGGCTTTGGGTTGTGCGTGCTCGTCGATGCGGGTATTGCTCGCGCCCCGAGCGGCCCACTCCCACTGCGCCTCGGATGGCAACACCGCCCCTTTCCATTGCGCGTAGGCGTGTGCGTCTTCAACCGTGACTGTGACAACGGGGAAAGTGCCGCGCCCTGCGATATCGGTGTCCGGCCCGCCGGGGTGGCGCCAATTCGCACCGGGCACGTAACGCCACCACTGGGTGGGGCTGCCCTTGCCAGACAAACTATTGGGGCTGATAAACACCACGGCCCCGGGCAAGCGCATCTCAGGCGGGAGTTCGGGGTGCAGCAAGGGATCGACCGCGCGTTCAGCTACGGTTTTGTAACCCGTAGCCAACACAAAAGCCGCGAAGTCGTCGTTGGTGACCTCGGTGCGGTCCATCCAAAACCCCGCCAACTTGACCTTGCGAATGGGAGACTCTTCGGGGTAGACCGTGTCGCCCAATTCCAACTCTCCGCCTGGAACCCACACCATTGCGGGTCGAGGCGAATTTGCCGCTGGCGCAGGAATCGCACATTGCAAAGACTCACGGTGGGCTAGCTGCTCGGTCGCTTTCGCAGCCCACCCGAGCCAAACGACTGCCCCCAAGGCGCTAGCAGCTAACAGGCTCCAAAAAACATATTTACGGCGCAGGCTAGTTGCTCCAGTAGGTGTACTCATCGCCCGGGCCATCGAGTTGATCCAGCGTCTTGTCAATGTTCACTGACATTTTGATGAACGAGGCCCAACGCGGCGGCGGCATATTGGCGTGGTGGGCTTGTAACTCCGCCTTGAGCTCAGCCAACTTTGCGGGCTCACGCATCGCCAAGTTCACTTGCTCGGTGGGATCGGTGCTTAAATTAAACAACCAATCTTTGGCAGGAATCTCGGAAGAAATTAACTTCCAATTTTTATGGCGCATGGCGCGGTAAGGGCCATCGCGCCAAAACAAGGGGCGCTGGGCTTGGGCCGTGGGGTTGGCACTCAAAAACGGCAAGAGGTTCACGCCATCAATCGGGCGATCCGTTGCCATTTTTCCACCCGCAGCGGCTACCACGGTGGGCATGATGTCGATATTGCTGATCGGCTGCTGGTACTGGGTTCCAGCTTTGATATGCGCAGGCCATTTGGCCACATAGGGCACGCGAATACCGCCTTCAAAGAAGGTGAGTTTCCACCCGCGGTAGGGTTGATTGACATCCGGGATACCGATGTATCCAGGCGCGCCGTTGTCGCTCATGAAAACCACCATGGTGTTGTCATCGATACCTTCGTCTTTGAGTGTTTTCAACACCCGACCCACGCTGCGGTCCACAGAACGCACCATGGCGGCATACACCCGGCGGCGGTGGTCTGGAATATGGGCCAAGGCGTCGTAGTCTTCCTTGCTCGCTTGCAAAGGCGTGTGCACGCCCCAGTGAGCCAAGAAGAGAAAAAACGGTTGGTTTTTATTGCGTTTGATGGCGTTGACGGCTTCGTCGGTAAAGTAGTCAGTCAGGTACTTATTGGGTTCAAACCATTTGCCGTTGTTGTAGCTCACGCCAAAACGCATGTTGGGCCACAGGAATTTGTCAATCGGGTCAAAGTCCTGTTTGGAGTTCACCACGCGCGCATCTTTTTGAGGGAGGTACAAACCGCTTTCCATAAAGACAGTTTCGTCAAAGCCTTGGTTGTTAGGACGCATTTCTTTGGTGCTTCCCAAATGCCATTTACCAACATGCATGGTGTGGTAACCCTGGGCTTTGAGGGCTTCGGCCATGGTGATTTCGGTGTCTGGCATACCCAAGTCATTGAAATCTTTGGCGTCTTTAGCCGCCACTTTGTCAATCATGACGGGGTGAACGCGCTTGGGGTCCGAGTACAACTCACCTGCAACCCGAGCCATTGCGCCCGGAGTGGGGGTGAACTCCACACCAAACCGCCAGGGGTAACGCCCTGTCATCAAGGCGGCCCGAGACACGGTACACACGGCGCTGCCAGCGTAGCCTTGGTCAAAGCGCACGCCATCGCGGGCAATCGAATCGATATGGGGGGTGGGCACGCCTTCGGACGTGTGGCCACCGCCGTGGGTCGATACATCGTTGATACCAAGATCATCAGCCATGATGACGATGATGTTGGGCGGCCTTTTGGCCAGCGGAGTAGCCTCTGTGAGGGGTCCTTGCACCCAAGGTACTTCTTGGTAGGGCCCGCGCGGGTGGCGAATGTCGGTGTACCAACCCAAGGAATACTCCAAGACGTAGATCCGATTGGCGTAAACCAGCGCGCCCAAGGACGCCAAGATAAGTAAGCCAAGCCCTAATTTATGAATACGTTTCAAGTCAGTCTCCTGCTATTTTTTTGTATTGTCACAAAACCACACTAAGCGCACTGTCGCAAAAGCGCGATTTATCTACTAACGGCCTCAATGGCTTCTTCGATCAAGGCCATGCAACCCGCCGTTGTTAAGACTGCACGGCATTGCGTCTGTTCATCTTCACCCAAGTTCGAAAACTGTTCGCGCAGCCAACGCAGGCATTTTCCTTGGTAAGGAACTGTGGCCTGGGTCCAAAGCCCTTCATTGAGCTGAACTTGTACTTGCTTGGATTGGTTGAACACCGCCTTGGCATTGGCGATCATCAGTGGAACATATCCGAGGGAAAGTTCAGAGAAAAGTTGCATGAGGCTTGGCGGTAAGGCGTGCGCAGAAATCCAGCCATCGTCCTTTTGCTCTGACGCTATGTCCCAGCCTGACAAATCCTCCATCCAACCGACCCAGGCCACCACCCGTGGGGACAGGTGCAATGTCAATGCCATCGATGTTGGTTCTACCAGCGCCAACTGCGAGAGTTGGCCGTACATCGCAAAGTCACAGGCCGCTGGCCGGCTCCCCAGCAGAAAGGAAAATTCTCGAAAATGCACGTCCAACAATTGCACCAAGCGCGTATAAGCAGACTCAATCAGTGGGGCGGTGGTGGGGTTAGAACCAACCACGGGAAGGCGGGAAATTTGCCGTTGCGAAAACTGAACTTTGAGCGCTTGCAACTGCGCCTCTGGGGTGTTGATGCCTACAAAATGGGCTGGCAGGGTGCCGCCAGCTTTTTCGATGTCTGGCGCAAAATTCCAGCGGTAATGAAACATCGCTTTGGTCACCCATTCGTCGGCGAAGTCTTCCAGCAGAGCATCCAGGAATGCGAGCAAGGGGTCTTTTGGAATCACACTGCGCCCGGACACGTCGTTTTCCAAGCGCCGAATCAAGGGCGTAGAGTCCGTCACGGCCTGGATGTCCCCGGCCGCATTGGGCAAATAAAACGTTGGTAAGAGTTCGACCGCAGGCTTGGGCAAACCCAGCGTATCGGCATGGGTTCCAACCAAATACCGATAAGGAATATGGCGATAGCGCATCAGCGCCAGCATTTTTCTAGTGTAAGGAGAGCCTGGCGCTCCTTTGAACGGAATCGGCTGCATTGTGTGTGAAGAGGTGGGTGTTAGGCCAACAGCCGTATCGCCACATCAGCCACCAACACGAGCAACACAGCCACCGCACAACGCACCCAAATAAAACTAATCACCGACTGCACTGGAAACACATGGGTCTGGCCCACAGCAGCCCATTTGTGGATCACTGCGTTGTCATTCTCACGAATAAAGGTTTTGAAAAAATCGCGGCGGCTGCGGTAACGCACCATGGCGACGTAGTGCCACTCGGGGGCCCCTTCGTAGTCCATGAAGCCCCCCATGCGCCGGGCGATAAAGACGGGGTGGCAGGCATAACGCAACAAGCGAGGGAAAATAATGCGTCCATAACGCATATCGGCTGCGCGCGGGTCAGAGTCATAGCCCGAACCCTCAGGGTAAAGCGCCTTGGGCCGGTACCGCACAACGTTATGCATGATGAACTCTTTGCCATCGTCACTGTCAAGCAAGCGTTGGGCATCAGGAATCAAATGCGCGTTTTCAGTGCCGGTATAGAGCGTGTGGCATTTCAAAAGCCACTGCTCTTTTTCTTGCGCGGACATGGGTGCGCCATTGCCGCCGTACCAAAGCAAGAACACGATAAACAGCACGGTGGCTGTGAGGACAATCAGCCAAAGTGCGCTCATCACTTACTCCTTTAAGCGCTTGCAGCGGCAGTCACAGGAACAAAAAATTCCGTGTTGTCGCGCAGCCAAGCTTGCGAACGGCTCGCATCGTGTTGCTCAGGGTGAAAATCTGGGCGCAGGTAATCTTTCCAATGGGGAATATTGCTGCGCATCAAACCATCTTTCGCAAACAACATCGTTGCGCCACTGCGCCACGTACTCCACTTGAAAAGACTGCCGTCGTGCCAAAGGTTGCGCACGGTTTGGCGGGCCAAATCCCACATAAAGACCACGCTCACGTAGTAAAAAGACCGAACGCGCCAAAGATGATTTCCGCCCATCGCTTGGTAAATATCAAAAGCGGTACTGCGGTGCTCAGACTCTTCCGCGCTGTGCCACAACCACAGCGTTTTCAAGCGCGGCTCAGCACCCTCCAGGGCTTCAGGGTGGCGCAGCATCCAATCGGCAAACAGCGCGGTAAAGTGCTCTGTCGCAGCCGTTGCTGCGACATGCATGCGCGGATCCAAATGGGCTTGCTTTTTGATACGGGCGATGGCTCTTTGTTCAATCGTATTGCTGTATCCCATCGTGTCTAAATGGCCATTGAACAGGGCATGGACACGCCGGTGCGTTGCTTCTTGGCCCACAAAGCCCTGAACCTCTTTGGCATAACGCTGGCGCTGGTCTTCTGGCAAGGTTTTGAGTCCGTTGCGAACCGAGTCCATAAAGTACTGCTCACCCACCGGGAAGCTCATCGACAAGGCACTAAAAAAAGCAGAGCGAAACGCGTCGCCGCCGTTCCAGCGGGATGCAAACGGTGTTGTCAAATCCACCAATAATTTTCTAACCACTAACTCTGTCATTGCATTGCCTTTCTACGCTTGACGCTGGCGCAATTCGCGCCGCAAAATCTTACCCACATTGCTCTTGGGCAACTCATTTAAAAACTCAATCTGGCGCGGCATTTTGTAAGCCGTTAAGTGCTCGCGGCAGTGGGCCAACACCATCTCTTCGGTCAGCGCGGGCGACTTCTTGACCACAAAAAGTTTGACTGCTTCGCCTGTGGCGTCGCTGGCCTGCCCCACCGCCGCCACTTCCATGACGCCGGGGTGCATCATCACCACGTCTTCGATCTCATTGGGGTAGACGTTAAAACCAGAAACCAAAATCATGTCTTTCAAGCGGTCTACGATTTTCAAAAATCCTTGGTCGTCCATGGTGGCTACGTCACCGGTTCTCAGAAAACCGTCCGCCGTCATGACGTCTGCCGTCTCTTTGGGGCGCTGCCAATACCCTTGCATCACCTGTGGACCGCGCACACACAATTCGCCCGCTTGTCCAATCGGCAATTCTTGACCTTCTGCGTTGCGTATAGAGATTTCGGTGGAGGGCAAAGGCAAGCCAATACTGCCTGAAAATTCTGTCAGGTCAAAGGGATTGACCGTGACCGTGGGCGAACACTCGGTCAAGCCATAGCCCTCGATCAAAGGCGCTTTGGTCAGCGCCTGCCAGCGCTCGGCAACCGCGCGTTGTACCGCAGCGCCACCGCCGACAGCTAAGCGTAATTGGCTGAAATCGACCTTGGCAAAACTGGGATCATTGAGCAAGCCGTTGAATAAAGTATTCACCGCAGGCAAGGAGACAAACTTGTACTTTGCCAACACTTTGATAAAGCCAGGAATGTCACGCGGATCGGCCACCAACACGTTGGTGCCGCCCATGCCAATGAAGCTCAGGCACGAGCTCAAAGCAAAGATGTGGTACAGCGGAATGGCCGTGATGCTGATGAGGTCTTGGGTCGGGTCAATGAACGGATCACTCCACACCCGGCCCTGCTTCACATTGGCAAGCACATTGCGGTGGCTGAGCATGGCGCCTTTGGACAGGCCCGTGGTGCCGCCGGTGTACTGCAAAAAGGCGAGGTCATTGGCTTGTAATGCCACCGGCTTGAAACTGGCTTTGGCACCCTGTTGCAAGGCCGAGAGAAACGACACGCTGCCAGGCAAATCGTAGGCAGGCACCAGCTTCTTTACCTTGTGGATCACGAAGTTGGCCACGGCACGTTTGAGCGTTGGCATCATGTCGGCCAAGCCTGTGACGATGACATGTTTGACCTGGGTTTTGTCTATGACTTTGGCCAAGGTGTGGGCAAACAATTCGACCACGATCATCGCCTGGGCACCGGAGTCCTTGAGTTGGTGTTCGAGCTCGCGCGGGGTGTACTGCGGATTCACGTTGACGACCACATAGCCGGCGCGTAGCAAACCAAATAGACATACCGGGTATTGCAGCAAGTTAGGCATCATCACTGCCACGCGGCTCCCTGCGGGAAGCTTCAAGACCGACTGAAAGTAAGCGGCTAGTTTGTGCGTTAAACCATCGAGCTCGCTGTAGGTGAACGCAACGCCGGTGGACCCGCTGATGAACGCGCGGCGGTCGGCGTACAGATTGACGGCATCGTCAAAATAATCCGCAATGGTTCCCAAGCCATCGGCATCAATCGTGGCAGGAACGCCAGGGGGATAGCGCTTAATCCAAATAGGGTCCATGGGGTTTTCAGAACTCACGGTTGTCAAACAATACACCAGTGTACTGTCTTTTCACCCCAAGTGCTATTTCCTAGTCACCTAACGGTTGTGAACCACCTGCTGTGGGTAGGGAATGTCAATATGGTTCTGCCGCAAGAGCGCAAGAATGGCCATGTTGATGTCCGAGCGTAAATTACCCTGTCCATTTTGCAGGTCATTGATCCAATACACCACCGTGAATTCCAAGCCATCGGGGGCAAACTCGGACAGTTGCACCGACGGTTCAGGATCACGCAAAACCCGGGGCTGCGCCAAGGCCGCTTGGGTTAACAGCGCAATGACCTGCGCCACATCACTGTCGTAGCCCACTTGGACTTTGGTACTTTGGTAGACCACGGAATCGGCCAAGGAGAGGTTTTCCACCCGGCTGCTGACCAACATTTCGTTGGGCACGATGGACTCTCTGCCTGTTTGCGAACGCACCACCGTATAGCGGGCGTTGATCTCGGTCACCATGCCCTCGAACCCGTCCACGCGGACATGGTCACCAATGCGCAAACTGCGTTCGGCCAAGATGACAAACCCACTCACGTAATTGGCCGCCAACTTTTGCAGTCCAAAGCCAATGCCCACGCCCACCGCCCCACCTAAGACTGACAGCGCGGTGAGGTCTATCCCGACAATCGACAAAGCCAAGATCAAGCCCAAAAATAAAAGCAAAGCGCGGGTGGCGTTGCTGACGGCTTTTCGCAAAGACAGCGCATCGCCGGTTGCCGAGCGCAAAAGCCGCGCCTCAATGCCAGAGGAGATCCAGAGCGTGATGATCAGCACCGCGCTGGCAGAAATAATCCCTTCCAAAATATTACGCACCGACAACTGAGAGCCGCCCACTTTCCAACTGATTTGGTCTAACTCATTGAGCACCATGGGCAACAAACCACTGACCCACATGACCATGGCCACCCAGGCCACCCACGACAAGGTTTGCTCCAAAGCGCGAACCCAGCGGGCGTGTGCAAAAGCCACCTGCAAGACTTTGACGCCGGTTCGAATCACCACCAGCGCGACCAAAACGGGAACTGCCAAGGTCAATACGGCAGCGTGGGTATAGCGGTCCACCACGATCCGCGCTGCAAACCCCAGGCACAAAAGCACCAATGGAAACAACACGCCATCCAAATCGTTGCGGCCAAACCAAATCGAACGCTCCGAGCGATCAAAAGATTTGCGCAATCCCACCACAGCCAACCAAGCCAAACCCACGCACAAGGCCAAAACCACCAATTCCAAAACCACGGTGGGCTGGGTAAACGCCGCCAACCAGCCTTCAAAGTCATCCATAGGACGAGGAGCACTCACATGGGTCAAAGTGGTCATGGGTCAAAAAAGCAGAGAGGGTTAAACGTCAGCCAATACGCGGAGGTGGGCTTCCACGCTGCGGGCCAGGGCATCTAAATGGTAGCCACCTTCAAGGCACGAAACGATACGGCCTTTGGCGTGCTTTTGCGCAGCGCTTTTGATTTGTGTGGTGAGCCACGCGTAATCACTTTCCACCAAACCCATTTGCCCTAAATCGTCTTCGCGGTGGGCGTCAAAACCGGCGCTGATAAAAATCATCTCAGGCGCGAATGCGTCTAAGCGCGCCATCCACTGCTCCTGAACCAGAGCGCGCACGAAATCGCCCTTGGAGTACGCAGGCACCGGAACGTTCACCATGTTGTTAGCGGTCGAGAGTGCTTCGCTGTAAGGGTAGAAAGGATGCTGGAAAAAGCTCAGCATCAAAATACGCGCATCGCCGCTGACAATGTCTTCGGTGCCATTGCCATGGTGAACATCAAAGTCAATGATGGCCACCCGCTGCAAGCCGTGGCGCTCTAAAGCGTAACGCGCGGCAATGGCAACGTTGTTAAAAAAACAAAAGCCCATGGCTTTGTCATGGCAGGCATGGTGGCCTGGCGGGCGCACCGAGCAAAACGCGTTTTCAAGCTCCCCCGCAATCACTGCGTCCGTTGCCGCTAAGGCCGCACCTGCTGCGCTCAAGGCCGCATCCCAGGTATGGATATTCATGGTGGTGTCGGGGTCAATGGGCGTGTGCGTGGGGCCACCGGCCGCGATATCGTCGCGCAAACTGTCAGTGAGGCCCCGCAGGGAGGCAATGTGCATGCGGCCATGGGCCAGTTCTAAATCGGTAATGGGCGCTGCGGGCGCGGTGCGTTGGTCTAAAACATCTAACACCCCGCTGGAAAGCAATCGGTCGGCAATGGCATCCAAGCGCTGTGGACACTCGGGATGACCGTGGCCCATGTCATGCTGACGGCAAGCCGGGTGGGTAAAAAAACCAGTCTTGTGCATGGATTCGAAGGCCTGAAAAATCGCAACGCAATGAGCTTAACACGCGGGTCATGCGTCTGATCGGCCCGTTTTGACTACACTCGCACGGGCGCGCCTTCCCTTTGACCTGTGGACTTATTGTTTTGAACTTCCTATCTTTTCGCTTTTTGGTTATTACCCTGTTTGTTTGCGCATGTGCCACAGGGCATGCCGCAGAGAAAACAAAAAACAAAAAACGTGCAAAACCCAGCGTCGTTGCCTTAGAAAACTACAGTAAAAACCCGGTAGCGATGCGGGCAGCGGACGACATCGCAGAACGCATGGGCGTGCGCCCGCAATGGGTGCGCCACATGATTGGCCAAGCCCACAAGCTTCCCGGAGTCATCCAAGCCATGACGCCGAGCGCACCGACCAGCGTCAAAGACTGGGGGCAGTACCGCGACAGAGTGATCGTTCCCAATCGCATCGAATCAGGCATGCGATTTTGGAGCCGCAACGCAGACACCTTGGCGCGGGCCGAACAAGAAACAGGCGTCAGCGCCAGCACCATCATCGGTATCTTGGGCGTTGAAACCCAGTACGGTCAAAACATGGGCCGCTACCGCACCATGGATGCACTCACCACCCTAGCGTTTGATTTCCCACCCAGCCATCCCAAAGCCCGCACCCGCGCGGCTTATTTTTTGCAAGAGTTAGAGGCATTTTTGGTCTTTGCCAAAGCCAGTGGCCGCGACCCGCTGTCCGTGCGCGGAAGCTACGCCGGCGCGATGGGCATGGCGCAATTTATGCCTTCGAGTTGGTTGAAATACGCTGTCGATTTCGACGGCGATGGCCATATCGATTTGTTTCAAAGCAGTGCGGACGCTATCGGCTCTGTGGCCAATTATTTACGAGCTTTCCAGTGGAAACCGGGAATGCCAACCCACTACTCCGTTGCCTTTGACGCCCAGCGCTTAGACCTCTCTGGGCTTTTAGCCAACGACATTGTGCCGAGTATGAAGCCCGAGGCCATGGCCAGTATGGGCGCTGTTTTGCCAGAATCTGCTGTGCGCCACGCCGGACTGTTGGCATTGATTGAATTGCCCAATGGCCGCTACGCTCCAACGCAATACGTTATCGGAACCGATAACTTTTACGCCATCACCCGGTACAACTGGAGCAGTTTTTACGCGATGTCGGTGATTGAGTTAGGGCAAGCAGTACAAAAAAACTTGCCTCAATATTAGTTGCACTCTAGTTGTCCTTGTTCTTCCAATGCCAATACCGCCGCATCAGGTCACGGTCACAGGTACCATTCTCTGGCAACCACGATTGCCACGTAAACGCACCACAGCTTGCCGTCTCAACCCAACGCACTTCTGCCAAAGCCTGGTACCGTTCACGAACTTCGGGAGCCGGGTGACCGTAGCGGTTGCGGTAACCCGCTTGCACCACCGCCACAGAAGGCGCAACCGCTGCTAAAAATTCGGCACTGCTGGAGGTTTTGCTGCCGTGGTGAGGAACCAGTAAAAAGGTTGCGGGGGCGAGACCGCGATTTAGCAATTGGGATTCTTGTGCACGCTCTATATCTCCAGCGAGCAGTGCGCTTTGCGCGCTCGCCTGCACACGCAAAACGCACGAAAGCGCATTGGACTTGGGTTGGGGCTCACTGGTGTAGTCTTGCGCTGGTGGATGCAAAACCTCAAACACCACGTCATCCCATACCCACGATTGGCCTTTTTGGCAACGAACGGATGGGGCTTTTGCAAGCAACGGGTGCGCAGCATCGAGAGAGCTCCAAATATCGGCATCGCTCTGCAAAGCCAACACCGACACCGCGCCGCCAATGTGGTCTGCATCGCGGTGGCTTAGCACCATGCGTGAAAGTTGCGTTTGCGTGGCTGACAGCAGCGGTACCAGCACCCGATTGCCGGCGTCGCTCTCCACGCTGTAACGCGCTCCGGCATCGTACAAAAGCGCGTGCGTTGCAGTGCGAACCAGCACGGCATTGCCCTGCCCCACATCGGCCGCTACGATTTCAAACTCGCCTGGCTTTGGCCTTACGGGCTGCCACACCACCAAACCCAAAACCAAGGGCAAACCCAGCAAGCGAAAACTCCATGGAAGTGGAAGCACCAGCAACAAAGCACCCACCCCGGCAGCCAACGCCAACCACCACGGCGTCACAGCCAAGGTCCACACGGCGCCAGGCCAAGCCACCATGGTTTGCAGCACCGCCATCATCAGGTCGATCCCCCATGCCGCCACACTCCACAGCGCTGGCACCACAGTCCCGAGCATGGCCAAGGGTGTCAAAACCAAAGTCACCCAAGGCACAGCGAGCACATTTGCCAACAACCCCACCACGGACACTTGACCAAAAAGAA
>CANJNX010000003.1 GCA_947475495.1 Comamonadaceae bacterium
AAGGGCTACGGCAGCGACGGCAATCGCAAATACCGCAGTTGGTTTGTCGGCATGGCCCCCATTGATCACCCGCGCATTGTGGTCGGCGTCATGCTCGATGAACCCAGCGCTGGTAAATATTTTGGCGGCGAAGTTGCTGCCCCCGTTTTTAGTGAAGCGGTGCAACAAACATTGCGAGTGATGGGTGTGCAACCCGACATTGCCATTCGTCCTCAGATCGTTGCTGACATGGTGCAGGAAAGCTTCTGATGGCACAGCACTTCAATCAACCCCAGGAAGCAGCCCGGTGGTTGCGCTCGCATGTCACGGGTACGTTGACGTCGGACAGCCGAACGGTGCAAGCGGGTGATGGCTTTATTGCCTGGCCTGGGGTGGCCAACGATCCGCGGAAATATGTCAATACGGCGTTTTTGCAAGGTGCTGCTGTCTGTTTGGTGGATGCAGCGGGTGCAGAAGATTTTGATTTCACAGACGCCCGCGTGGGCGTGTACTCCGGACTTCAAAGCGCAGCAGGCGCTATTGCTGCTGAATTTTTCGCCCACCCCTCAGAAAAATTATCGGTAGTGGCGATTACCGGGACCAACGGTAAAACATCGACCGCATGGTGGCTTGCACAGGCCTTGTCCGCATTGACCAGTCCAACAGCTATGCCATGTGCCATGGTCGGAACGTTGGGCATCGGACAGCCTCCTGCCGTCCAAGCGAAAGCCGCAGATAGCGATGGTTTGCCTTCGATTGTCACAACGGGGTTGACGACGCCGGACCCGATTCGCTTGCAATCGGCTTTGCGTGCGTTTGTGACGCAAGGACACAAGGTGTGCGCCTTAGAGGCGTCTTCGATAGGAATTGAAGAAGCACGGCTCCATGGAACAAGCATTCGCGTGGCGGTGTTTACCAACCTCACCCAAGACCATTTGGATTACCACGCAACGATGCACGCCTACGGCCAGGCCAAGAAACGCTTGTTCGCGTGGCAAGGCTTGCGCAGCGCCGTGATCAATACCGATGATGCATTTGGCGCGGAGTTGGCGCAATCATTAGCGGCCACGTCACCAGACATCGACCTGTGGACGGTTGCGCTCAATGCCAACGCGCGCTTGGTGGCCCGCCATTTGGTTGCAACACCCCAAGGCCTGCAGTTTGAAGTCATCGAAGCGGGCCAATCGTTGACTGTCCACAGCCATGTCATGGGCGAGTACAACGTCGCCAATCTGTTATCAGTCATTGCCAGCATGCGCTGCTTGGGTGTGGATTTGCCCAGGGCGGTTGTGGCTTGCAGCCAACTGCGCGCAGTGCCAGGGCGCATGGAGTGTTTAGGGGGCGAGGGGGCGCCTTTGGTGGTGGTGGACTACGCCCACACCCCCGATGCATTGCAACAGGCGCTGCAAGCGCTGCGACCCGCTGCGCAGCAACGCGGTGGTGATTTGTGGTGTGTTTTTGGATGCGGCGGTGACCGCGACACCACAAAACGGCCCTTTATGGGTGCGGTGGCGGCAGCACAGGCCGACAAAATCATTGTCACTAGCGACAACCCGCGCAGTGAGCGGCCCCATGACATTATTGAGAATATTCTCACGGGCGTGGATCGCTCAGACCGCGTAGCGATTCAAGTAGACAGGGCGCTGGCCATAGCGAGCGCAGTGGGCCAGGCCAACACGGAAGACGTTATTCTTTTGGCAGGAAAAGGCCATGAAGCCACGCAAGAGATAGCGGGAGTGAAAAGCTATTTCTCAGACCGTGACCATGCGAGCACCGCCTTGCGCCAACGCGCACAGGATCGACTGAGGGTTCACGCATGAGCATGACTGCCCCCGCGCAGATGATGACTTTGGCGCAAGCCCTGCAATGGCTTAGCAAGGCCCAATTGATCGGTGACCCACAGACGCCAATAAGCCGCGTGCATTCTGATACCCGAACCGTTGAAGCCGGTGATTTATTTGTGGCCTTGGAAGGCGAAAAATTCAACGCCAACCATTTCTTGCTTGATGCCAAACAGCGCGGTGCAAGCGCGGTGTTGTGCCGCGCCGGACTGCCCGCGTCGATGTACCCAGAAGGCCTGGCGCGCATTGAGGTTCAAGACACCAAGCAGGCCTTGGGTGCGTTGGCTAAGGGTTGGAGATCGCAGTTTGATATTCCCTTGATTGCAGTGACAGGGAGCAATGGAAAAACCACGGTCACCCAAATGCTGGCAGCCATCCTCCATGCCCATGCGCCCGAGGGCGCAGCGCTTGCGACTCAAGGGAATTTGAATAACGATATTGGTGTGCCCTTAACGCTTTTGCGCATGCGCGCCAAGCACCGCATTGCTGTGGTGGAGTTGGGAATGAACCATCCTGGAGAAATAGCAGGATTGGCTGCGATGGCCCAACCGACGGTTGCGCTGGTCAATAACGCGCAACGGGAGCACTTGGAGTTTATGCACACCGTGGAAGCGGTTGCACAAGAGAATGGCGCCGTGATTTCTGCGCTCGGCCCCCAAGGGATTGCGGTGTTTCCGCACGATGATGCTTTTGTTGCCACGTGGCATGCGCTTGCACAGGCGCGGCGCAGTTTTGGTTTTTCGCAGGATGCGATCCCAGGAAAAGAGACATTGTCCTGTTCCCAAGCGCATTGGTCGCAAGGTGCGTGGGACGTTCACGCCCATGGAAAACTCGGGGGCCAGAACCTTGACTTGCATTACCGCTTGGCCATTGCAGGTCGCCATAACGTGAAAAATTCTTTGGCTGCTGCTACTTGTGCCATGGCAGCGGGTATTCCCGCCCCAACCATTGTGGCCGGCTTGGAGACGTTTACTCCCGTCAAAGGACGCTCGCGTGCCTTGTACTTGCGCCACGCGCAACACGACATCACTTTGATCGATGACACATACAACGCCAACCCGGATTCGGTTCGCGCAGCCATCGCGGTATTGGCCGATCTTCCCGCACCCCAGCTTTTGGTATTGGGTGACATGGGAGAAGTGGGCGATCTCGGGCCGCAATTTCACACTGAGGCTGCAAGCTATGCACACAGCCAGGGGATTGAGATGCTGTTTGGCTTGGGTGCTTTGAGCCAGCACGCCGTGGCTGGATTTGTCCATGCTGGCGGACGCGCACAGCACTTCGAGAGCATCGAAGAACTTATTGCCGAAGTGAAAAAATTATTACCGTCTGTGTCGAGTGTGTTGGTCAAAGGCTCGCGCTTTATGCGTCTTGAACGTGTGGTGGAGGCCTTGCTTTGTGCAGATGCTTTTGCAAGCAAACCGTTGCTTGGGTCGGAGGTTCGTCATGCGGCCTGATCGTATCGAAGGAGTCGTGACATGTTGTTAAGTCTGGCCCAGTGGCTGCAGGGAATTTCGCCAGATTATGGTTTTTTTCGGGTCTTCCAGTATTTGACGTTTCGGGCGGTGATGGCAGCGCTCACCGCATTGCTTATTGGTTTGGCGGCAGGACCGGTTGTCATTCGACGTCTGACTGCATTGAAAATTGGGCAGCCTATTCGCGGCTATGCGATGGAGTCGCATTTGGTGAAAAGTGGAACCCCCACCATGGGTGGTGTTCTCATTTTGATTTGCATCACCGTATCCACACTGCTTTGGGCGGACTTGAGTAACCGTTTTGTGTGGATCGTGTTGGCTGTGACGCTGGGGTTTGGTGCTATCGGTTGGGTCGATGATTGGCGCAAGGTGGTCTACAAAGACCCTGAAGGCATGCGCTCACGAGAAAAGTACTTTTGGCAATCGGTGATTGGTTTGCTCGCCGCCTTGTATTTGGTCTTCAGTATTTCCGAATCGTCCAATGCACGCGTATTTGAACTCTTTTTGAATTGGGTGCGTTCAGGCTTTGATGTCAATTTGCCACCCAAAGCGGGTTTGCTGTTGCCATTTATCAAAGAGGTCAGCTATCCCTTGGGTGTGATGGGTTTTGTGGTGTTGACCTATTTGGTGATTGTGGGTTCAAGCAATGCCGTCAATTTGACCGATGGTTTGGATGGCCTGGCCATCATGCCGGTGGTGATGGTGGGCTCCGCCTTGGGTGTCTTTGCCTACGTCGCAGGCAGCGTGGTGTATTCCAAATATTTGTTTTTTCCATACATCGCCGGAGCAGGTGAACTCCTGATATTTTGTGCTGCCATGGCGGGTGCTGGTTTGGCCTTCTTGTGGTTTAACACCCACCCCGCTCAAGTGTTTATGGGCGATGTAGGTGCGTTGGCTTTGGGTGGGGCGCTCGGAACGGTGGCGGTGATCGTGCGGCAAGAAATCGTGTTGGCCATCATGGGCGGCGTCTTTGTAGTGGAAGCACTCTCCGTCATGCTGCAAGTGACGTACTTCAAATACACCCGAAAAAAATACGGCGAGGGACGGCGACTTTTCAAGATGGCACCCTTGCATCACCATTTTGAAAAACAAGGCTGGAAAGAAACCCAAGTCGTCGTTCGTTTTTGGATCATCACCATGCTCTTGTGTTTGCTGGGGCTTTCCACCTTGAAGCTGAGGTAACAGTGCATCCATTGCGTGATCAACAGGTATTGGTTTTAGGCTTAGGTGCCTCCGGCTTGGCCATGGCGCGGTGGTGCGTGCGCCAAGGTGCGCAAGTGACGGTCCTCGACACCCGCGAATCGCCGCCCATGTTGAGCACCTTGAAGCAAGAGCTACCGCAGGTATCTTTTGTGTCTGCACCCATGGATGCGTCCTTCTTGACGGACAAGACATTCAACACCGTGTTGTCGAGCCCCGGCCTGTCACCCCAATCGACCGCCGCCTTACTCGAAGCCGCTCGGTCAGCTGGCGCGTGGCTTGGCGGTGAATTAGGTTTGTTTGCCTTCGCGCTGAAAAATCTAGAAACTGAGATGGGTTACACGCCCAAAGTGCTTGCGATCACCGGCACCAATGGCAAAACCACTGTGACGAACTTGACAGGACAGTTGGTGCAGCGCGCAGGAAAATCGGTGGCGGTCGCTGGCAATATTGGCCCCACGCTTCTCGATACCTTGTCTGCAGCTCTGGACGCTGAGGCATTGCCGCAGGTGTGGGTGTTGGAGCTCTCAAGTTTTCAGTTGGCGCAGCCCTCAGCATTTGAGCCCACCGCCGCCGTCGTTCTCAACCTCAGCCAAGACCATTTGGACTGGCATGTCGATATGGCGGAGTACGCGCAGGCGAAGGCGCATATTTTTGGTTCGAACGCGTTGATGGTTTTGAACCGCCACGACTCGGCTGTCATGGCGATGCTGCCTGCGCCTGTGCGCGCTAAGTTGCAGCGTCCACTCGAGCGCGAGCACACCACGTTTGGTATCGACATGCCGCAGCGCCCGGGGGACTTTGGGATCGAGGCTGTGAATGGTATGGTTTGGTTGGTGCGCGCTTTAGAAGCTGACGAAACACTCAAGAAAAGTCGACAGACCCCAGACCAAGAACTGCATATCCAAAGACTGATGCCAGCCGATGCTTTGCGGATTCGCGGCCGGCATAACGCAAGCAATGCCTTGGCTGCCTTGGCTTTGTGTAGTGCCGCTGGCTGTGCGCTCGGCCCTGTGTTGTTTGGTTTACGAGAATACCGAGGCGAGCCGCACCGCGTTCAATCCGTGGCGACCATCGACTCCGTAGAGTTCTTTGACGACAGCAAAGGCACCAATGTAGGCGCCACTGTTGCAGCATTGTGCGGTTTAGGCGAAGACCGCAAAGTGCTTGTCATTTTGGGTGGCGAAGGCAAAGGGCAAGACTTCACGCCACTGCGCGAACCGGTTGCCCGATTTGCACGCGCAGTGGTGCTCATTGGCCGTGATGCGCCCTTGATTCGCGATGCTTTAGCCGATCTTTCCGTGCCGATGTTCGATGCGGATTCGTTGCAGAGCGCCGTTCAATGGACCAGTGAAAAAGCGCACGCCGGAGACGCGGTATTGATGTCGCCCGCCTGCGCAAGTTTCGATATGTTTACCAACTATGAACACCGGGCGCAGGTATTTTGTGACGCGGTTCACTCCCTTGCGCTCGATGCAGGTGTGGCACTTGAGGTGCAGTCATGAACGCGCTACGCCTCACCTTTGGTCGCTGGTTTGGCTTGCCCGATCCGCAAGCCGCAGAGGCTTTGCCCGTGCGTTTGGGTAGGCGTGCTGCTTACAGCCCCAGCCCTGCACACATCCAATCGTTTGACCAACCTTTGTTGTGGGTCGTATTGACTTTGGTGCTTTGGGGTGTGGTGATGGTGTATTCAGCAACGATTGCCATGCCAGACAACCCCAAGTTCGCCAACTATGCCCACAGCCATTTTTTAATTCGGCATCTGGCTTCTATTTCAATCGCGATCATTGCAGCCATCATTGCATTTCAAGTGCCTGTTGAAGTGTGGGAGAGGATTGCTCCTTGGCTTTTTGTTGTGTCGCTCTTGCTTTTAGTCGCGGTGCTGCTGCCGTTTGTAGGCAAAGGCGTCAATGGGGCGCGGCGCTGGATTTCACTTGGGGTCATGAATTTCCAACCCTCTGAATTGGCTAAATTTGCTGTGCTTTTGTACGCCTCGGATTACATGGTGCGCAAGATGGATGTGAAAGAGGACTTTTTCCGCGCCGTCATTCCCATGGGTGTTGCAGTCGCCTTGGTTGGTTTGTTGCTTTTGGCAGAGCCCGATATGGGCGCCTTCATGGTGATTGCAGTCATCGCCATGGGCATTCTGTTTTTGGGCGGGGTCAATGCCCGCATGTTTTTCTTGATTGCCACCATCTTGGTGGTGGCCTTTGGGCTCATGATCGCGCTCAGTGAATGGCGCCGTGAACGTATTTTTGCTTACCTTGATCCTTGGAGTGAAAAGCACGCCTTGGGCAAGGGCTACCAGCTCTCCCACTCCTTAATTGCAATAGGCCGGGGAGAGATTTTTGGCGTGGGTTTGGGCGGCAGTGTGGAAAAACTGCACTGGCTGCCTGAAGCCCATACGGATTTCTTGCTCGCCGTCATTGGCGAGGAGTTCGGTCTTGTCGGCGTGGTCCTATTGATTGGCCTTTTCCTTTGGTTGACACGTCGGATCATGCACATTGGCCGTCAAGCGATTGCGCTGGACCGCGTGTTTGCCGGACTGGTAGCCCAAGGCGTTGGAATTTGGATGGGTTTCCAAGCCTTTATCAATATGGGCGTGAACCTGGGCGCATTGCCTACCAAAGGCTTAACTTTGCCTTTGATGAGTTATGGCGGCTCAGCTATTTTGATCAATTTGGTGGCATTGGCATTGGTCATGCGTATTGATTATGAGAATCGTCGGATGCAACAAGGAGGTCGTTCATGAACCGGCCCTGTGCATTGGTGATGGCAGGCGGCACCGGAGGACATATTTTTCCGGGCTTGGCTGTGGCGCAAGCGTTGCGAGAGAAAGGTTGGCGCATCCACTGGTTAGGAACACCCAACAGCATGGAAACCCGCTTGGTTCCTTTGCGAGGATTCACCATGGAATTGGTGGATTTTTCAGGTGTCAGGGGCAAAGGTGCCATGGCGTGGGTGCGCTTGCCATGGCGACTGCTGCGCGCTTGTGTGCAGAGTTTCCAAGTGATGCAGCGGGTGCGCCCGGATGTGGTCTTGGGCTTTGGTGGGTACATCAGTTTGCCTGCGGGCTTGGTGACGGTTTTGCGCCGCATTCCTTTGGTATTGCATGAGCAAAATGCGGTTGCGGGTATGGCCAACCAAGTGCTCTCCAAAGTGGCTGCTCGCATCTTTACAGCGTTCCCACACGTCATGAAAAAAGCGCAGTGGGTTGGCAACCCGCTTCGGGGTGAATTCCTCCATCAAGCGGAACCTTCTGCGCGGTTTTCTGGCCGAACCGGGCCAATGCAGGTCTTGGTGGTCGGTGGAAGTTTAGGTGCGCGTGCGCTGAACGCCGTCGTTCCTCTGGCGCTGGCCCACATTCCTTTGGCAGACCGTCCCAGCGTATGGCACCAAAGCGGAGAAAAGGAAATAGATACATTGCGCGCGAATTACGCGGATGCAAATGTCGCCGCAACGCTGACTCCCTTTATTGACAATACCGCCCAAGCCTTTGCCGATGCCGATATTGTGATTTGTCGTGCGGGGGCTAGCACGGTCACGGAAATAGCTGCGGTCGGTGCTGCGGCTTTATTTGTTCCCTTCCCGGGTGCAGTCGACGATCACCAAACCCACAATGCGCAGTTTTTAACTCAGCAGGGCGCGGGGTGGGTCATAGCGCAAAGCGAACTCACCCCTGAGTACCTGGCCACATGGCTGCAATCGCTAAGCCGTGGTGCATTACAAAGCTGCGCAGAAAAAGCCAAAGCATTGGCTTGCTTTAGCGCAACCGATGCGATTGCCCAAGCCTGTGAGGAGCTTGCCGCATGAAACACGCCATTCGCCACATCCATTTCGTCGGTATCGGTGGCTCCGGCATGTCGGGCATCGCTGAGATTCTGTTTAATTTGGGTTACCAAATTTCTGGTTCTGATTTGTCTGATAGTTCGGTATTGCAGCGCCTGGCATCCATGGGAATTCAGACCTATGTGGGTCATGCTGCCAGCCATGTCGAAGCTGCAGATGCCGTGGTTACGTCGACCGCGGTCAAGCCCAGCAACCCTGAAGTTCTCAAAGCCAGAGAAATGCATATTCCCATCGTTCCGCGGGCGCTGATGCTGGCTGAATTAATGCGTTTGAAGCAGGGCATAGCGATTGCCGGAACCCATGGAAAAACCACCACGACCAGCCTTGTTGCGAGCGTTTTGGCGCAAGCTGGCTTAGACCCTACGTTTGTGATTGGGGGACGCCTTAACAGCGCGGGCGCCAATGCCAGACTAGGCAGTGGTGAATACATTGTGGTGGAAGCCGATGAATCCGATGCGTCGTTTTTGAATTTGCTGCCGGTGATGGCGGTAGTGACCAACATCGATGCGGACCACATGGAAACCTATGGCCACGATTTCGGTCGTTTGCAAAAAGCCTTTGTCGACTTCCTGCATCGCATGCCTTTTTACGGAACGGCGATTTTGTGTACGGACGATGCAGCGGTGCGTGCCATCGTGGACCAAGTGACGTGTCCTGTGACGAGTTATGGGTTTTCAGAGGATGCGCAGGTTCGTGCCATCAATGTGAAAGCGGTGGATGGCCAGATGCACTTTACGGTGCAGCGGCGCAACGGCGTCACGCTGCCAGACTTGGATATTGTTCTCAATCTCCCGGGCCGGCACAACGTGCTCAATGCGCTCTCAGCCATCGCCGTCGCAGTAGAGCTCAATATTGAAGATGCTGCGGTACAAAAAGCGCTGCATGAATTCAAAGGCGTGGGCCGGCGATTCCAGCGCTATGGTGACCACAGCGTGGGAGAAGGTGCAGCCGTGACGGTGGTGGATGACTATGGACACCATCCCGTTGAAATGGCAGCAACCTTGGCTGCTGCACGCGGGGCTTTTCCCAATCGCCGATTGGTCTTGGCCTTCCAGCCCCACCGCTACACGCGAACACGCGATTGCTTTGAAGATTTTGTCAAAGTGATGGGATCAGCGGATGCAGTGTTGTTGGCAGAGGTGTATGCCGCAGGTGAGTCTCCCATCGTGGCTGCTGACGGTCGCTCTTTGACGCGTGCGCTGCGCATCGCGGACAAGGTAGAAGCTATTTTTGTCGATGACATTCAGACCATGGCGCAGGCCGCTGTTGACTTTTTAAAGGCAGGCGATGTCTTGCTGTGCATGGGCGCCGGTTCGATTAGCGCGGTGGCAGGGGCGGTTGTGGAAAAAATTCAAAAGAGAAACGCGCTATGAGTCAAGCCAATTACGGAAAAGTAGCAGTGCTCATGGGCGGCGTCTCCGCAGAAAGAGATGTATCACTCATGTCTGGAGAAGGCGTCTTGCAAGCGCTCTTGTCCAAAGGCATTGATGCGCATGCTTTTGACCCGGCGCACCGGGATATGAGTGAGCTCAAACGTGATGGCTTTGCACGTTGCTTTATCGCTTTGCATGGGCGCTTTGGTGAAGATGGTACGGTGCAAGGTGCGTTGGAGTTAATGGGTATCCCCTATACCGGTTCAGGCGTGATGGCCTCGAGTATTTCTATGGACAAGGTCATGACCAAGCGCATTTGGCGCTTTGAAGGTCTGCCAACGCCTGCGTGGAGCCAAGTCAGCAATGCCGCGCAAACACGCGCCGCGTTTGCACAATTGGGTTCCCCCATGATTGTGAAACCTGCACGCGAAGGTTCCACCATCGGCCTGACCAAAGTCACGACGCTAGAACAATGTGATGCGGCCTATGCCTTGGCGTCGCAGCATGACCCTATGGTTTTATGCGAGCAATTTATTGCTGGTGATGAAGTCACCTGCCCGGTATTGGGTGAACCGCATGCACCGCTTGCCTTGCCACTGATCCGCATCGTGGCACCCGATGGCAATTACGATTACCAAAACAAATACTTCACGAACACCACCCAGTATTTGGTGCCAGCAGGCTTGCCCGCAGGGGAAGAGGAAGCGATTGCAGAGTTGGCAAAGCAGGCCTACCAAGTGCTGGGTTGCCGGGGTTGGGCCCGGGCGGACGTCATGATCGATGCGGTAACACGCAAGCCCTATTTGCTAGAGATCAACACCTCCCCTGGCATGACTGGGCACTCTCTGGTTCCTATGTCTGCGCGGGCCCAAGGGATGAGTTATGAAGATTTGTGTGTCCATTTATTGGCGCACGCAGCGCTTGACAGTACGTCAATGACTGACAACGCAAGGACGATTGCATGAACCGCAACGAGCCCTTGCCCTTAGATATTCGCCTCATGGACAGAGCGACGGTGCTCTTGCTGGTGATGCTGGGTATTTTTGCTGCAGTGGCAGGTGCGCGCTGGTTATCGAGTCGCAGCGTCTTTGCCGTGCAAAGCATTGCAGTTCTCGGCGACGTGACGCATACCAACGTGCCCACCGTGCGCGCCCATGTGGTCTCACGCGTTAAAGGCACATTTTTCACTGTAGATCTCGGGCAAACGCGGACTGTCTTTGAAGCCATGCCATGGGTGCGAAGTGCGGTAGTTCACCGTGATTTCCCCAATCGATTGCGAGTGAATTTAGAAGAGCACAAAGCCGTCGCTTTTTGGGGTGCTGAAAGCGAGCCGCGACTGCTCAATTCTTTTGGTGAAGTGTTTGACGCCAATTTGGGCGAAGTCGAACAAGACCAATTGCCGCGCTTGGCTGGCCCCAATGGGCAGGGCTCGGTGGTGCTTAAAACTTACCACCTCGTAGAGCCCTTGTTTTCGCGTATTGATGTTCCATTGGCCTCAATGGAGCTGACAGGCAAGGGAAGTTGGCGCGTCGTATTGGCAACGGGTGCCGCCATTGAGTTGGGTCGGGGGAGTTCAGAAGAAGTCGCCGTGCGTGCAGAGCGATTTTTAAAAACACTGACCCAAGTGGCAGTTCGCTATGCGCGCCCTTTGAGCGCACTCGAGTCGGCAGATTTGCGTCATGAAAACGGCTATGCCATTCGTCTGCGAGGGGTAACGACCTTGACAGACACGGCATCCAAAAAACAGTGATTAACGAAGCAGGTATAAAAATATGGCAAAAGAATACAAAGACTTGGTAGTGGGACTTGACATTGGCACCGCCAAGGTCATGGCAGTGGTCGCGGAAGTCATGCCAGGGGGCAGCTTGCGCTTGGCAGGCTTTGGTTCTGCGCCGAGCACAGGACTCAAGCGCGGTGTGGTTGTCAACATCGATGCCACGGTTCAAAGCATTCAGCAGGCACTCAAAGAAGCCGAGTTGATGGCGGACTGCAAAATCACCCGCGTTTACACCGGGATCACCGGAAGCCATATCCGAGGAATGAACTCCAGTGGCATGGTGGCGATCAAAGACCGCGAGGTCTCACAAGCCGATGTCTCCCGCGTGGTTGAAACCGCCAAAGCCATTCACATTTCAACCGACCAGCGCTTGTTATTGGTAGAACCGCAAGAATTCATCATTGATGGGCAAGATGTGAAGGAGCCCATTGGCATGAGCGGTATGCGCCTCGAAGCCAAAGTCCATATCGTCACCGGCGCGCAAAGCGCCGCAGAAAACATCATCAAGTGCGTTCGCCGTTGCGGCTTGGAAGTCGAGCAGCTGATGCTGAATCCTTTGGCTTCCAGCCTCTCGGTGCTCACCGAAGATGAGCGTGAGTTAGGCGTTGCTTTGGTCGATATCGGCGCAGGAACCACCGATGTGGCGATTTTCACCAATGGCGCCATTCGCCATACCGCGGTGATTCCCATTGCCGGCGACTTGATCACCAGTGACATTGCGATGGCTTTGCGCACCCCCACCAAAGACGCCGAAGAAATCAAGGTCGACAGCGGACACGCAAAGCAAGTCTTGGTCGATCCTGAAGTCCAAGTGGAAGTCCCGGGCTTGGGTGACCGAAGCCCGCGCATGCTGAGCCGCCAAGCCTTGGCTGGCGTGATCGAGCCACGCATCGAAGAAATTTTCAGCCTGGTGAACCAAGTCATGCGCGATTCTGGTTACGAAGAAGTGCTGTCCTCTGGCATTGTTCTCACGGGTGGCAGTTGTGTGATGCCAGGCATGGTTGAACTCGGCGAAGACATCTTTCTCAAGCCAGTGCGTCGTGGCGTTCCCCAGTATTCCAATGCGCTCGCTGACATGGTGGCGCAGCCACGTGCTGCCACCGTCATGGGATTTCTGGAAGAGGCACGGATTGCCCGCA
>CANJNX010000004.1 GCA_947475495.1 Comamonadaceae bacterium
ATGTTTCGAGTCCCATGGCGATCTCCAGTCACAGGGGCAGCAGCCAGGATGAGCTGCGTTACCCGCATTCTGCGTTGGCTTTGCCAATAATTCAAGCCTGGGCGTGCCGCCCTTTAAGCCCTTGCTTTGCGAATTGCCGCCTGAACTTCTACCTCGCTGTTTTCTTGCGCATGCAGGTCGATTTGCAAAAGCAATCCCAAGACCCGCGCCCCATGCTCTACGGCAAGTGACCCGTACTTGATATCGCCTTGCACCAAAGCGCTGGAATGCAGTTCGATGCGCTCCAGGGCGTGAATATTGCCGGTGACTTTGCCAGCCACGATGATGCGGTGGGCGCGCACATCGCCTTGCACCACACCGCTTTCGCCGATCACCACCGTACTGGGCACCTCCGAGTGGGCTTCGATGTCGCCCACCACGGTTCCATCCAAGCGCAGGCTGTCATTGGCCACAATGCGGCCGTGCATTTCGCAGCGCGGTCCTATCAAGGTGTCAAATTTTTCTGCATGCATCACCAAAGGACTCGCTGAGTATTTTTTGTTACCAAACATGGGAAGATCCCTCGGGTTTGGCCTTGATAAATTGGGCGTGGGCTGCGAGTGCAGCTTGTGGCGCCAACGACTTTCCTTGGTAAATCACTTCGTAGTGCAGGTGTGGGCCAGTTGAGCGGCCTGAGTTGCCAAGCCGCCCTAGCAGCTGTCCGCGTTCGAGACCTTGCCCAGGGCTGACCAACCGTTCGCGCAGGTGGGCGTAACGGGTGACGTAGCCCTGCGCGTGGGCAACTTCTACGACATGGCCATACGCACCTGCATACTCAGAGCGAGTGACTGTGCCTGCGGCTGTTGCAAGAACGGCGCTGCCCAGCGGCGCGACAAGGTCTATGCCCTCGTGCAGACTGGCTTGGCCGGTAAAGGGGTCGGCCCGAACGCCATGGCCACTGGTCAATTGAAAATCAACTTCCAAAGGCAAAGCCGTGGGCAGTTGTTCCAAGCGCTTCAAATCGTCTTGCCATTGCAGTTGCTTATGGAGCAATGACTGGTTCAAATCGGTGAGTTGCTGTTGTGTGGCTGCGAGTTGGCTCGATAAATCGGGCGCTTGCAAGCGCCAAGCAGAGATGATGTGGAGTGGGCCGCCTTGGCCTTTGGTGCTGGCTTTTTTGGATGGGTGAAACAAAGACTCAATGCCGAACATCTCCGTCCACTGGCGTTTGCTTTTCTCGATGTCGCCTAGGCGCTGAACCACTTCAGAATATTGGGCCTGAAGGGCGTGTAACTGCTCCCGGTAGGTCATCTCCATTCTTTGCTGCTCTTGTTCAGAGCTGACACCGCCCAAACTTCGGGCCAGCGCAGGCGCGTAGTCAATGGCAACGCGCAGCCCGACAAAATGGAATAAAACGCCGACCAAAATGCACGTTGCAGCGGCTAAGCCCATGGCAGCAGCGACTCTTCGAGCGGTGATAGAAATAGTGACAACGCGGGCCGCAGGCCCCGATACCCAGATCAGTTGCATGACCCCTCCCAGGGTTGACGAAAGTGTTTTTGTTTGCCGCCCAACTTATATGCTGGGTCGGCGAAGCTTCGGGCCCTTATCGGCCTCTTGAGCTGAAGCTGATTTTAGCGCAAGACATTTTTCTTATGACGGAATAATCGCCGTCACTTCAATTTCCACTTTCGCGCGGTCTTCCATCAGCGCTGAAACTTGCACCGCCGTCATCGCAGCGTTAAAACTGCCAATGGTTTCACGAAACGCCAAACCGATTTCGCGTGACGCCGCGAGGTACTCCCGCTTGTCGGTTACGTACCAGGTCATGCGTACGATATGTTCTGGTTTTGCGCCCGCTTCGTTCAATACGGCAACGACATTTTCCAGGGCCTGACGGACCTGGCCAGCAAAATCATCGGTTTGAAATAGGCATTGGGCGTCCCAGCCGATCATTCCGGCAACACATACCGTTTTCCCGCTTGCCATCACCCCATTGGAGTAACCGCGGGGCCGGGACCAGGTGGGGGGTTGTAGTATTTTCATCATTGTTCCTTTTAAACCCCGATGTAGCGGTGCCAAAGTTCAGGGTTGTCGCTCAGCTCTTTTGAAGTTCCATCCCAAACCACCTTGCCGCGTTCAATCAAGGTGTGGTGATCGGCCAATTGCACCAAGCGTTGAACGTATTTATCGATGATCAAAATACTTTGGCCTTGTGCGCGAAGGGTTCCCAAGCAAGTCCAAATGTCTTCCCGAATCAAAGGCGCTAAACCCTCTGTGGCTTCGTCCAAGACCAGCAAATGGGGATTGGTCATCAGTGCCCGACCGATCGCCAACATTTGTTGTTCACCACCCGAGAGTTGGTTGCCCATATGGCGGCTGCGTTCGGCCAATCGGGGAAAAAAGGCAAAGACGCGCTCAAGCGTCCAAGGCTCAGGCGAGGTATTGCGCTTGGCCGCGAATGCCTTTAAATTTTCAGTGACGCTTAAGGTGGGGAAAATCAAACGACCTTCTGGAACCACGGCCATTCCCATGCGGGCGATTCGGTCTGGGCTGTATTGGTCAATGCGTTCACCCAAGAAGTGAACCGTACCGCCGTGCGCACGGGTCAGGCCCAAGATAGAACGTACTGTGGTGGTTTTACCCATGCCGTTGCGCCCGAGCAAAGTGGCAAAACCGCCCACGGGAATATGCAAGTCAATCCCAAAAAGGATTTGGCTTGGTCCATACGAGGTTTGTAAATTGTTCACCGACAGCAGATCGCTCATGGCGTCACCTGTGCGAGCTTGAGGTGTTGAAAATCGTCGCCGAGGTAGGCGACTTTGACCGACGGGTTGTCTTTGATCTCTTGGGCATTGCCACTGGCGATGACCTTGCCAAACACCAAGACAGAAATGGTGTCGGCCAATTGGAAAACGGCGTCCATGTCGTGTTCTACGAGCACCACCGTTGTCTCACCGCGCAGGCTGTCTAACAAGCCCACCATGCGTTCGGTTTCTTCTGGCCCCATCCCGGCCATGGGCTCGTCAAGCAGAAGCAGTTGGGGGCGGCTAGCCAGCGCCAACCCCACTTCGAGTTGGCGTTGTTCGCCGTGGGACAAGGCTTGGGCTAAATGGTGCAGGCGTGTCCCTAGACCTACGCGTTGGGCAACGGCGTGTGCGTGTTCAAAGCGTTCTTTTTCTGATCGGGCGTTTGACCAAAAGCGAAAGCTGCTGCCATCAATGGCTTGAACAGCCAAAGCGATGTTATCGAGCACGCTTAATCGACCAAAAATACTGGTGATTTGGTAAGACCGAACCATGCCCAATCGGGCACGTTCGTCCATGGGCATGTGGGTCACGTCATGCCCAGAAAACGTGATGCGACCGGAGTCGCTGGGCATGGCCCCTGAGAGTTGGGCGATCAATGTGGTTTTACCCGCACCATTGGGGCCAATGAGGGCGTGTATTTGCCCTTTTTCGACGCTTAAATCGGCATGGTCTGTCGCAGTGAGACCGCCAAAGCGTTTAACGAGTTTCTCGATGTGCAACAGGGGCTTAGTCATGGCGCACCTTGGATCGAAGCAAACTGGTGATTCCATTGGGCGCAAAAAGCACCACAGCCAATAGGACTGCGCCCAGTCCCAATTGCCAATGCATGGTGTAGTGGCTCAAAAACTCTTCGAGCAGTAAAAAAACGATAGCGCCTATGACGCCGCCATACAGATGGCCGACACCGCCCAAGATGACCATCATCATGAGCATGCCCGATTGGCTCCACTGCATCATGGCGGGGCTGACAAAACCGTTGACGTTGGCAAAAAGCACCCCTGCCAAACCGGCTACCGCTCCAGCCAAGGTAAAGGCGGCCAGCTTGTAGCGAAAAACCGCAAAGCCCAGGGCTGTCATGCGGACTTCGTTCTCCCGGATCGCTTGCAAGGTGTGGCCAAAGCGAGCGTTCAACAGCCGCGCCATCAAAACCACAGCCATAACCAATACGCCCAAACTGAGGTAATAAAGATGGACATCGTTGGAGAGATCCATCCCCCCTCCCACCATGGATCGGGCCGCAAGCGATAAACCATCGTCTCCGCCATAGGCTTTTAACGAGATGACAAGGTAGTACAGCATCTGCGCGAACGCCAGCGTGATCATGATGAAGTACACCCCTTGGGTTCGCAAACTGATCCAGCCAATGAGCAATGAAACCAATGCCGTTAAAACGATGGCAAGCGGCCAAGCGACCCAGGCGGTGGCGATTCCGTTTTGCATCAATATGGCCACGCTGTAAGCGCCTATGCCTAAAAACGCGGCGTGGCCAAAGCTCACCATGCCGCCAAATCCCAAGATTAAATTCAAGCTGCTCGCAGCTAAAGCGAATACCAAAACCCGCGTTGCCAAGCCCACATAAAACGTATCACCCATGGCGTGGGCCGCCAGTGGCAATGCCAATAGCAGTGCCAGAACGGGCAGCGACCAACGAAGCTGCAAAGTGTGGTCTAGCAAACTAGGAAGGGGTTTCAAATCAGCCATGGCTAGGAAAAAGCCCTCTTGGCTTGAAAAACAAAACCGTCGCCATAAAAATATAAATCAAGATAGAGGAGAGGGCCGGGCCCGCGTTAGAAGCGAACTCTGCCCCAGCCACATTGACCAAGACCAAAGGTAACAAGGTTCTCCCCGCGGTATCAATGCAGCCCACGAGCAGCGCTCCTAAAAGCGCACCGCGCACCGATCCAATGCCGCCGATCACGATCACCACAAAGGCCAAAATCAAAATACTCTCGCCCATGCCGACTTGGACCGCCAGCAGGGGGCCCAACATGCCACCGGCCAAAGCACACAGCGCCGCACCGACACCAAAGACCAGCGTAAACAAGCGTTGCACATTGGTTCCCATGGCCATGGCCATCTCTCGGTGCGATGCGCCTGCCCTGACTTGCATTCCGATGCGGGTGTGGGCAATCAGCAGGTACAACAAGCCAGCGACTGCGAGCCCCACAGCAATCATGAAGAGTCGGTAGGCGGGATAGGAAAATCCGGTGAAAATCTCCACAGGCCCTGATAAAGCCAGCGGAGGGTTGAGTGACAAGGGCTGGGAACCCCAAATCAAACGCACCGACTCGTTGCACATCAGCAAAATAGCGAAAGTTCCCAGCACCTGAGAAACGTGGTCCCGCTGGTACAAGCGGCGCAAAATACTGATCTCTAACAGTACGCCAAACACGGCGGCCCCCAAGACCCCCAAGCCCAAGCCCGCCCAAAATGATCCGGTTGCCGCAGTGATTGTGGCGATCAGGTAGGCACCCACCATGTACAAAGAACCATGGGCGAGGTTGATCATGTCCATGATGCCAAATACCAGCGTCAACCCAGCGGCGAGCAAAAAAAGCATCAAGCCCATTTGCAAGCCGTTGAGCATCTGCTCCAAGATCAAAATTGCATTCATCGCTGCAAACCGCCTCCCTGGCGCGTCTTATCTGTTTTGATTAACTTGGCATCTTGCAGCTGCCAGCGTAGGCGTCTGCGTGGTTTTTAAAGACAGTTCCAATCGTGCGGTTGGTGATTTGACCTTTGGCGTTTTTGGTGATGACGCGCAAGTAGTAGTCTTGAATCGGGTAGTGGTTGACGTTGAATTTGAAAGCACCACGCACCGAGTCAAACTTGGCAGCTTCAAGCGCTTTGCGCACCGCCGCTTTGTCTTCCAACTTGCCTTTGCTGTCGCGAACGGCAGCATCAATGAGTTTGGCAGCGTCATAGCCTTGGGCTGCGTACAGAGAAGGTAAACGACCAAACTCTTTTTCAAATGCAGCTACAAATTTTTTGTTGGCGGCATTGTCTAAGTCGTGGGCCCATTGGGAGGTGTTGAACATGCCGAGCATGGGTTCACCGACGGCCTTGATCACGTCCTCATCGCCTGAGAATCCTGGGCCAAACAAGGTCATGTCTTTGGACAAGCCGGCACCCACAAATTGCTTGATGAAGTTAATGCCCAAACCACCGGGCAAGAAGATGTACACCGCATCGGGCTTGCTGGCGCGCAGTTGGGACAACTCTGCACCGTAGTCCAGTTGCGTGAGCTGGGTGTACGTTTCAGAAGCAATCTCACCTTTGTAAAAACGCTTAAAGCCAGTCAGAGCGTCTTTGCCTGCGGGGTAGTTGGGCGCAATGAGCGCCACTTTTTTGTAGCCCTTGTCCATCACTGTTTTGCCTACAGCTTCGTGCAAGTTGTCGTTTTGCCAAGACGCACTAAAGAAGTAAGGGTTGCATTGGTCGCCCGCGTATTGCGAGGGTCCCGCGTTTGCGCTGACATAAAACGTTTTGGATTGGAAGGTAGGCGCACCCACTGCCAGCATCACGTTTGAAAATACAACGCCTGTCATGAAGTCGACTTTGTCGCGCTTGACCAAACGGTCAGCGGTTTGCCGTCCGACATCCGGGCTGGCTTGGTCATCGGCAATGATGATCTCCGCAGGGCGCCCGCCAAGCTTTCCGCCGCCGAGTTTGACCGCGAGTTGAAACCCATCGCGAATATCAATACCTAAACCGGCACCTGGGCCTGACAAGGTGCTGAGCAAGCCAATCTTGACGGGCTCTGATGATTGCGCAGTCGCAGCCAAGGCCGTCACAGCCAAGGCTGTTGCCAGCAAGGTTCTCAACATGGGGGTGGGATGCAGTTTCATTTTGAATGTCCTTTCGGTTTGTGGTTCGGGAAGGTCTCGGCTGGGTAACAGGGTGATCGTTCAGGGTACTACACGTTTTCGCGAAGCTTAAAGCGTTGCAGTTTACCGGTCTGTGTTCGGGGAAGGGCGGCGACAAACGTGATGGCTCTGGGGTATTTGTAGGGAGCGATTTGTGCCTTGACAAAATCTTGCAGCTGTTGGGTCATGGTGCTGTCACCCGTGTGCCCGGGTCGCAGGGCCACATAGGCGTGCACTATGTGGCCACGCTCTTCATCGGCACTGCCAATGACAGCGCACTCAGCCACCGCAGGATGCAACATCAAGGCCTCTTCAACCTCGGGGCCGGCGATGTTGTACCCCGATGACACAATCATGTCGTCGGTTCGGGCTTGGTAAAAAAAGTAGCCATCGTCGTCCATGACATAGGTGTCGCCAGTGAAGTTCCAGCCATGGCGCACATAGGTTTTTTGCCGCTCATCGGCCAAATACCGGCAGCCTGTTGGGCCACGAACAGCGAGTTTCCCCACCTGACCGGCAGGCAAGGTATTTCCCTCATCGTCCATGATGCAAGCTTGGTAGCCCGGAACCACCGTGCCGGTGGCGCCTGGTTTGGCGTGCGCTGCGTCCGCTGAGATAAATATATGCAGCATTTCCGTGGCGCCAATGCCATCAATGAGCTCGATTCCCGTTGCATCCCGCCACAATGCTCGGGTTGCGGCAGGCAAGGCTTCCCCAGCAGAGATGCAGTGCTTCAACGCGGTTTTTCGCAAATCAACGCCACGGGGCGCGAGTGTTCTGTAGGTCGTTGGGGCGGTAAATAGAACGGTGGCGCCATATTCTTCAATGGCTTCTAGCAGCTGGGGTGGGCCTGCTTTTTCCAGCAAAACTGTAGACGCACCCACCGACATAGGAAACAACACCAAACCCCCTAAGCCAAAGGTAAAAGCCAGCGGCGGGCTGCCCATAAATACATCCGCTGCGTTGGGTCGTAAAACGTGGTGAGACCAACAGGCGCACACCGCCATCACATCGCGGTGAAAGTGCATGGTGGCCTTAGGGACGCCGGTGGTGCCTGAGGTAAACGCAATGATGCAGGTGTCATCGGCTGCCGTATTGGCGTTGGAGAAAACGCCGGATTGGAGCTCCATCGCGGCTTCAAGGCTGTCGGGGCCCTCGTAGTGGTAGTGTTGTATGTTCTTTAGCGTGGGGCATAGCAGGGCTGCGTTGCGCATCTCCACACTGAGGCTGGCGTCGCACAAGGCGTGGCAAATTTCTGCCTTGTCGATGACGGCTTTGAGCTCTTTGGCGCGCAACAGCGGCATGGTGGCGACTGCAATCGCACCGACCTTGATGATGGCAAACCAGCAGGCCACCATCATCGGGTTATTGGGGCCGTGCAATAAAACCCGGTTTCCCGGGACGACGCCCATGGAATGAACGAGTACGTTGGCGATGCGATTGGCTTTGTCATACAGATCGGCATATGTCCATCTGACATGGGGCGACCGAATACACAAGCGGTCGCCATGCCCAAGTTGGATATGGCGGTCCAATAATTCATTCGCACAGTTCATTTGCTCTGGAAATTGCAGCTCCGGCAAATCAAACAAATACACCGGCTGCTGCTCGCTGGGCGGCAAGTGCTTGCGAGCGAAGTGGTCGGTGTGGGCGCTGGTCATGGCGTATCTTTTAAAAGTTCACGGGCGATGATGAGTTGCTGGACTTCGGTGGCGCCTTCATAAATCCGAAGCGATCGAATTTCGCGGTACAAGCGCTCCACGATATGACCGCTTACGACTCCCATGCCGCCCCAAATTTGTACCGCTGCATCAATCACTTGCTGTGCGCCTTCGGTCGCAGTCATCTTGGCCATGGCCGCTTCTTTGGTTACGGATTTGCCTTGGTCGCGCAACCACGCAGCGCGGTAGGTCAACAACGCGCTTGCATCGATGGTTGTCGCCATCTGCGCTAATTTGGCTTGCGTCAATTGGAAGTCAGCCAAGGTTTGGTTGAACATCTTGCGCTGGGTTGCCCGCTGCAAGGCTTCGTCAAACGCTCTTCGCGCAAACCCTAATGCGGCGGCAGCTACCGAGGTTCGAAACACATCCAAGGTCCGCATGGCGACTTTAAAACCTTCGCCAGGCGCGCCAATGCGTTGACTCAAAGGAACGCGGCACTCCGTAAAACGCAAGGTGGCTAAAGGGTGGGGCGCAATCACCTCAATGCGCTCTGCTATCGACAAGCCCGGCGTATCTGCATCCACAATAAACGCGCTGATTCCGCGGGCACCCGGCGCTTCACCGCTGCGGGCAAAAACGACGTAAAAATCAGCAATGCCGCCGTTAGAAATCCAAGTTTTACAGCCATTGAGCACGGCAAAACTACCCTCTACCGTGGCAGTGCATTGCATCGCTGCAACGTCGGAGCCAGCCTCGGGCTCACTTAATGCAAAGGCTGCAATGGCCTGGCCTTGTGCCACCTTTGGCAGGTAGCGTTGTTGTTGCTCAGGGCTGCCTGCCAAACTAATGGCGCCTGACCCCAGCCCTTGCATAGCAAACGCAAAGTCCGCAAGGCCGGAGTGCCGCGCCAAGGTTTCACGGATGATGCAAATACTGCGCGTGTCCATGACCTCGGATGCCGCACCAGAGGCCAGTCCGCCGATGGCGTACTTCAACCAACCGGCGTGCCCCAAACTGCGCACCAGTGCTTGGCACTCCGCATCGACATCGTGGCTATGGGTCTGCGCAATGTGGGCACTGGCCCATGCTTCGAGGTCCCGCGCCAATTGCGCGTGTTGCGGATTAAAAAAGGGCCAATCCAGGTATCGGGTATCGCTCATGGCATGCCTTCTTCAGTTACCTTGAAACACAGGACGCTGCTTGGCAACAAAAGCCGCATACGCTCTTTGGTAGTCTTGGGTCAACATGCAAATCGCTTGCGCTTGGGCCTCGGCTTCTATCGCTTGGTCGACCGACATGGACCACTCTTGGTGCAACATGGTTTTGGTCATGCCGTTTGCAAAAGTAGGTCCTGCAGCGAGTTCACGCGCTAACTGTTGTGCGTCTGACAAAAGTGTTGTGGGCTCACATAAGCGGTTGAAAAACCCACTGCGTTCAGCCTCTTCACCCCCAATCGATCGTCCTGTGAAAAGCCATTCGCTGGCCCGGCCTTGGCCAATGATGCGCGGCAAGATGGCACAGGCGCCCATATCGCAGCCTGCCAAACCCACGCGGTTAAACAAAAACGCCGTTTTGCTGCGAATGGTTCCCAAACGCATATCCGACGCCATCGCCATGATGGCGCCCGCGCCCGCGCAAACGCCATCGACTGCAGCAATGATGGGTTGGGGGCAGCTGCGCATCGCCTTGACAAGGTCGCCAGTCATGCGGGTAAACATCAGCAGCTCTGGCGCAGGCAAATGAATCAGCGGACCGATAATTTCATGGACATCGCCGCCAGAACAAAAGTTATCACCCGCGCCGTAGAGGACGATGGCATGCACGTCTTTGGCATATTTCAAACGGCCAAACAATTCGCGCAGCTCCACATAGGAGTCAAACGTCAAGGGGTTTTTTCGCTCAGGGCGGTTCAGTGTGATGCTTCCAACACCGGCTTCACAAGTCCAAAGAAAATGTTGCGCTTTATAGGAGACGAGCAACTGCTGGTTGCCCGCAGCCAAGGCGGGGTCTAAGTTTTTGACGGCAGCGGGGCTGTTGACAGGTGCGCTCATGGGCGGTCCTTGGTTTGGGGTTCTTGTTGCCTGACCAATTGAACACGCAGCCTGCCCAAATGGTTGTAGAGGGTTTGGACGGTACTGGCATCCATTCCAGAGAAAAATTCCAAGATCCATTGCTCGTGCTCTTGGGCCATGGCTTGGAATGCAGCGTGCCCCTCAGCCGTTAAGCTCACGATCCACGAACGCCTATCGCTGGCACTGTTGGTTCGTGTCACCATGCCTTCGCGAACCAGCTCGTCCGTGACGCCAGTGACGTTGCCGCCGGTCACCATCAAAAAGCGCGAGAGCTCACTCATTTTGAGCCCCTCAGGTTGACGGTAGAGTTGCGCCATGTAGTCAAAACGGGGCAGTGAAATATCAAAGCGCAAGCGCAAACGCTTGCGGATTTCATCTTCGATTTGGGTGCTGCAAGCTAGCATGCGCAACCAGAGTTTGAGTGCTGCGTGGTCGCCCAGGTCGGAGCGGGCTTCGTGGCCTAGCTCGTCGGCTTGGTTCAGGAGGTTTCTGCTTTGGTCAATGCGCATCGCTTTATCCTTGGGCTGCGAGCGCTGCCTGTGCTTTTTCGCGCTGGAACAAAGATTCCATTTGCGATTTCCCTGAGACGTACTGGGGTGGCCAAGCGATGGGGGTGTAGCCAATTTTTGCGGCCTCTGTCAGCGTCCAGGCGGGGTTGGCCAAATGGGGGCGGGCGACGGCGCACAAATCCGCGCGGCCAGCGGAAATAATGCTGTTGACATGGTCTGCTTCGCTGATGGCGCCCACCGCAATGGTGGCAATCCCTGCCTCTTGGCGAATGCGATCGGCAAACGGGGTTTGGAACATGCGTCCAAAAACAGGTTTTTCCTTTTTACTGACTTGCCCTGAAGAGCAGTCGATCATGTCGGCCCCTGCCTTTTTGAAAGCACGGGCAATCGCCACCGCATCGGTGGGTGTGATGCCGCCTTCCACCCAGTCATTGGCTGAAATGCGCACAGACATCGGACGCTCGCTAGGCCAGGCCGCCCGAACCGCTGCAAAGACCTCCAACGGATAGCGCAGGCGGTTTTCTAAACTTCCGCCGTAGGCATCGGTGCGGTGATTGGTCAGGGGTGAAATAAAGCTCGATAACAAATACCCGTGGGCACAGTGCAGCTCCAACCAGTCCACACCGGCAAGGGCTGCAGCCTGTGTGCTAGCAACAAACGCTTGGCAAACCGTGTCCATTTCAGAGCGCGTCATGGCTTTTGCAACCTGGCTCACGCCCGGCAAGTACTGCTGCTCTGAGGCAGAAACCACAGGCCAGTTGCCTGATGCGAGGGGCTTATCGATGCCCTCCCAAGCCACACGGGTTGAGGCTTTGGCACCGGCGTGTCCGATTTGCATGGCAAATTTGGCATCGCTATGGCTATGCACCCAATCGACAATGCGCTTCCATGCGGCAGTGTGCTCTGGGGTGTACATCCCAGGGCAGCCCGGTGTAATTCGCCCATGGGCACTCACGCAAGTCATCTCGGCAAATACCATTGCTGCGCCACCCAGTGCGCGTGCACCGAGGTGTACCAAGTGGTAATCCCCCACAACTCCTTCGACGGCAGAGTACTGCGCCATTGGCGAAACCACAACGCGATTTTTGAGGGTCAGACCGCGCACCGAATAGGGGGTAAACATCGGGGGTGGTGCGCTTTGTCCGGGGGCCGGCGCTTGCCCTGCGTTGGTAGCAAACCACGTTTCAAAACCAGCCAGCCACTTCGCATCCCGCAGACGCAGATTTTCATGGCTAATGCGCTGGCTACGGGTCAACATGGAGTACATGAACTGAGGCGCTTCGAGCTGGTCGCAATACCG
>CANJNX010000005.1 GCA_947475495.1 Comamonadaceae bacterium
CCAAGGCAAAGAAATACCCCCCGCTCCTCCATTGAATCTTTTTTTTCCACGCTCCCACTGCCCTCAATGCAAAGCTTGCATTCGCTGGTACCACACTATTCCGCTTTTGAGTTTCATCGTGTTGCGCGGAAAATGTGCCCGCTGCCATCACGCCATTGGCTTGCGCTACCCCGCCATCGAATGCAGTACTGCACTTATTTTTATGTTTTGCGCCCTGCGCTGGGGTTTGACGCCAAGCGCAGGCCTGTGGTGCATTTTGGGCTCGGGCTTGCTGGCACTGGCCTGTATCGACTGGGACACGCATTTGCTCCCAGATAGCTTGGTCTTGCCTTTGCTGTGGCTAGGATTATTGGCTGCCAGTGTGGGATGGACGCCGGTGGCTTTAGAGGCGTCGGTATGGGGTGCAGCCCTGGGTTATCTCTCTTTATGGTTGGTTTTTTGGTGCTTTAAATGGGTAAGCGGTAAAGAGGGGATGGGCTATGGAGATTTCAAATTATTGGCATGTTTAGGCGCCTGGTTTGGCTGGTCCATGCTGTTGCCCATCGTGTTGCTAGCTTCTATTGCTGGTTCCTTGGTGGGGATCGCCTTGAAACTCAGCCATCGACTGGGTCCGGGTGAGCCCATTCCATTTGGTCCTTTTTTAGTGGGCGCGGGCTTCATCGCGATGGGAATATGAAAAAAGCCATGTTAAAACTTGGGGTGACCGGCGGTATTGGCAGTGGCAAGAGCAGCGTCGCCCGTATTTTGATGTCTATGGGGTCTTCCTGTATTGATGCCGACGCGATATCACGGGCGACGACAGACACTGGTGGTCAAGCGATGTTGGCCATTGAGAAAACCTTTGGGTCGGGCATGGTCAATGCGCAAGGAGCGCTTGATCGCGAACGCATGCGGGAATTGGTATTCAACGATCCCAGCGCGCGGGCCAAATTAGAGGCCATCGTTCATCCTTTGGTGGCAGAGCAGATTGCCAAAGAAACAGTGTTGGCCATGGCACGGGAAGCACCCTGCTTGGTCTTTGATATCCCCTTATTGGTCGAGTCTCCCCGCTGGAGGAAGGTCTTAGACCGCGTTTTGGTCGTTGACTGCAGCCCGCAAACCCAAATTCAAAGGGTCATGCAGCGCAATGCACTGTCGCAGCTTGAAGTCAGCAACATCATGCGGGCCCAAAGCAGCCGGCTGAGCCGACTCCAAGCAGCCGACCTGGTACTTTTTAACGATGGGACCGATTTTGAGACAATCACGCAAACGCTTGAGGAATTAAGACCTTTCTTCGGGCTATGATGCGCCCACTGGAAAATTGAACGTGATCCTGTACGAATACCCCTTTAACGAAAAAATTCGCACCTATCTGCGTTTAGAGCAGCTGTTTTCGCGTTTGTTCAAGCTCATGGGGCGCGCCGACGAGATGGACCACCATTTTGCGCTGACGACCTTGTTTGAAATTTTGAATGTGGGCGCGCGCGCAGATCTCAAAACCGATGTGCTTAAAGATCTTGAAAAACAAAAGCAAATCCTCAACGCCTTTCGCGACAATCCTGCCATTGCGACCGACGTTCTCGATGAAATTTTGGGACAACTCAGTTCTTGTTTCGCCGGTTTAAGTGGAACGCTTGGCAAATTGGGGCAAGTGCTGACTGAAAACGATTGGCTCATGAGTGTGCGCAGCCGGGCTGGCATACCGGGCGGAACTTGCGCTTTTGACCTTCCTGCTTACCACGCATGGCAACAACAGCCGTGGGAGCTCAGACAACAAAATTTACGTGAATGGGTCGAAACGCTTTTGCCGCTTTCACAATCCATTCAGGTCTTGCTCAACCTCCTGCGTGATTCTGGATCGCCTCAAAAAATGGTCGCTGCGGGAGGGCAATTTCAGCAAAATTTACCCCAAGGAAGAACCGCGCAAATGTTGCGCCTGACCGTAGATCGGCATTTAGGGATCATTCCAGAGATCAGTGGAAACCGATTGCTCGTGTCCATTCGGTTCATGCGCCACGAAGACGATAACCGGCTGCATGCAAGCAACGAGGACAGTCCTTTTGAAATGGCGTTGTGTTCCTAATTTCCATGCAGGAAACACCGCAAGTTTTTCAGAGAGTCGTACCCTGCCCTGCCTGCAAAGGCGACAGCCTGTATGCCCCTCGCAACCCCTATCGGCCGTTTTGCAGTGCCCGCTGTCAAGGTCTCGATTTAGGAGCGTGGGCCAGCGAAGCATTTCGCATGGAAGCCTCCAACATGAGTACCGACACTGAGGAACTTTAGCACCGAGATTCGCACCTGGCTCCCCTGGATCTCAGTGTTTACGCTCTTGTTCCAACCACTCCAAGACAGGTAAGGCACCGGGCAATATAGGGCTGACTCCCACGGGCAAGCCAGACCAGGCAAAAGACTGCTGCTCCCGCATTTGAAGCTCCCCTGACCACTGCGTCACTTTGAAGAAGTGCAGCCGGACCAATGCGTGGGGGTAGTCCACCACCTCGACCTTCCAAGCCAATGCTTTGCCCATCGTCACCCCCAACTCTTCGCTGAGCTCACGGCGCAGCGCTTCTTCAATGGTTTCCCCAGCCTCTACTTTTCCCCCTGGAAACTCCCAATAGCCTGCGTAGGGTTTGCCTAGAGGCCGTGAAGTCAGCAAAAACGAGCCGTCGGATTGCATGAGCACGCCAACGGCGACTTCAACCAGGGGTCGGTCATTGCCCCCTTGACGCAACTGATCTGGATCGGCAATGAGGTTCGGGGTTGTCACTGTGGGCTGCGCCCCGAATAATCTTTGGCAAATTGCCAGGCCACGCGTCCGCTGCGGGAACCGCGCTCTAATGCCCAAACCAATGCTTCTGCACGGCAAGCATCAATCTGCGCCGCTGAAACACCTAAAGCGCTAAGCCATTGCGCCACGATCATTAAGTATTCGTCTTGGGTAAAGGGGTAAAAACTGATCCATAAACCAAAGCGCTCTGAGAGAGAAATTTTCTCCTCCACGCCTTCGCCAGGGTGAACCTCGCCTTCAGCCGTGTGGGTGTATGTTAAGTTCTCCGACATCATTTCTGGCAACAAGTGGCGGCGGTTGCTGGTGGCGTAAATCAACACATTGGCAGATGTTTCTGACACCGAGCCATCCAAGACGGATTTCAATGCCTTGTAACCAGGTTCACCTTGGTCAAAACTCAGGTCATCACAAAAAATAATGAATTTTTCGGACCGTGTTTCAATGACTTCGACAATATCAGGCAAGTCAACCAAATCGTCCTTGTCGATTTCAATCAAGCGCAGTCCCTGACTTGAAAACGTATTCAAGCAAGCACGCACCAATGATGATTTTCCAGTTCCGCGGGCACCCGTCAACAAAACATTATTTGCCGTCAAACCTTTGACAAATTGTTCGGTATTGCGGTGAATTTTTTCTTTTTGTACATCAATTTCTTGGAGGTCTTTGAGCTGCATTGGTCCGATGTGGCGCACTGGCACGAGATAGCCTTGGCCTGATACACGCTTGCGGTAGCGAAAGGCCGCAGAAGCACTCCAATCGGGTTGTTCGATATCTAAACGCAACGACGCTTCCACGCGTCCCATGAATTGCTCTGCTCGCAAAAGAAAATCAGACAGTCTCATGCGTATTTCCATCCCCGCTTAGGATCGGTAATCCGCGTTAATAGTGACGTACTCGTGGCTCAAGTCACACGTCCACACCGTGTGGGTCGCTCCTCCACGCCCAAGGTCCACCCGCACGGTGATCTCGCTTTGCTGCATCACCCGTTGACCATCGGCCTCTTGGTAGTTCGGGTGCCGCCCACCGTGGGTTGCTACGTGTACCTCATCTAAATAAAGTTCAATCAGGCTTTGGTCTAAATCTTCAATGCCTGCGTAACCTACTGCGGCCAAAATTCGACCCAGATTGGGATCGCTGGCGAAAAATGCCGTTTTAACCAATGGGGAGTGGGCAATGGCGTAGGCCACTTTGCTGCACTCATGCGCTGTGGCACCACCCGCAACCTGCACTGTTATAAATTTCGTGGCACCCTCACCATCACGGACGATGGCTTGCGCCAATTGGGTAGCAACTTTCAGCAACGCATTGAATAAGAGTTGCCCTTCTTTGCTTTGCAAAGAATCAATGCGCGCATGCGCGGCTTGGTTGGAAGCGACCACCACCAAGGAGTCATTGGTCGATGTATCACCATCCACCGTGATGCGATTGAAAGAGCCTTCAGCCAAAGCAGTGGCTATCTCTTGCATCAGCGCGGGGTTGACGCAAGCGTCGGTTGCGATAAAGCCCAGCATGGTGGCCATATTGGGCCGGATCATGCCAGCCCCTTTGCTAATTCCTGTGATGGAGACCGTTTTCCCGCCAATTTCTAGCTGCGTACCAAAGGCTTTCGGTGCCGTGTCCGTCGTCATGATGGCTTGTGCAGCGCCTAACCACTCCTCCGCTTTCGCGTGTGCAATGGCAGCGTCCAAGCCGGCAATGATGCGCTCACTGGGCAGCGACTCCATGATGACGCCGGTAGAAAAGGGAAGGATTTGGCTGGGATTGACATGCAAACGTTCGGCCAAAGCCTCACACGTACTGCGTGCTCTGGCAAGCCCGTCTGCTCCGGTGCCCGCGTTGGCATTTCCCGTATTCACCAACAAAGCGCGGATGTCTCCCCCTTGTTTTAAGTGCAGTTGACAGATTTGGACGGGCGCTGCACAAAAACGGTTTCTCGTAAAGACGCCGCCTACGCTGCATCCTGGCTCCAATAAAAAAACGCTTAGGTCTTTTCGACCTTGCTTACGAATACCAGCTTCAACAATGCCTATTTTGACACCCGCAATCGGGAATAAGCTGTTCACATCAGGGGGGAGCAGATTCACTGACATGGCAATTACCTTAAGCGAGTTTTCCGTGACAAAACTTGTATTTTTTTCCAGAGCCACAGGGGCACGGGTCATTGCGACCGACCCGCGGCACCGCAGGCTCAAGACCAGTCGCTAGTGCATCGACAAGCGTTGTCTGTGGCTCACCGGTTTCCGTGGGTGCGGTGTACGTGATGTTATTGATTTTTTCACCACGCGACTCCATTGCTTGTGCCGCCTCTTCAATTTGTTCACTGGACTGAATGCGCACGGTCATGAGGGTCTTGGTGACATCATTCTTCACGGAATCGAGCATTTGCCCAAAGAGTTCGAACGCCTCGCGCTTGTACTCTTGCTTGGGTTGCTTTTGTGCGTATCCGCGCAAATGAATCCCCTGGCGCAAGTAATCGAGGGCGCTCAAATGGTCGCGCCACTGTGAGTCTATGGTTTGGAGTAACACCATGCGCTCAAACTGGGTAAAACTCTCAGCACCAACTTGCGACGTTTTTTCCTGAAAGGCCGCATTGGCTGCAGTGACCACGGCAGCCAACACATCTTCATCGCTAATGGCAGATGCATTGGCAATCAGCAACTTCAAATCTAAATCTATTTGCCACTCATCGCGAAGTACGTTTTGCAAACCTGCGATATCCCACTGTTCTTCCACCGACTCGACAGGAACGAACTGGTGCACCAAATCTTGAAAGCTGCCCTCGCGCAAGGAGGCTATTTGGGCATGCAGGTCTGTCGCATCCAATATCGCATTGCGTTGCTGGTAAATGACTTTGCGTTGGTCATTGGACACATCATCGTATTCCAACAATTGTTTACGCATATCAAAATTGCGCGCTTCCACCTTGCGTTGCGCACTTTCAATACTGCGCGTGACGATGCCCGCCTCAATGGCTTCCCCATCGGGCATTTTGAGACGCTCCATGATGGCCTTGACCCGGTCGCCTGCAAAGATTCGCATCAAAGCGTCGTCCAAACTTAAATAAAACCGTGAAGATCCGGGGTCGCCTTGGCGGCCCGAGCGGCCTCGCAATTGGTTATCAATGCGGCGGGACTCATGGCGCTCAGTGGCGATGATGCGCAAGCCACCCAATGCCTTGACGGCTTCGTGGTCTGCAGTCCATTGGGATCGCAATTGCGCAACCTGCGTGTCTTTATCTTGCACAGAAAGAGTTTCATCGGCGAGCACCGACTCCACATTCTTTTCAATATTCCCACCCAAAACAATATCGGTTCCACGACCAGCCATATTGGTGGCAATGGTGATCATTTTGGTGCGCCCCGCCTGGGCCACGATATCGGCTTCGCGGGCATGTTGCTTTGCGTTGAGAACTTGGTGCGGAAGTTTTTCTTGGGTCAAGAGCTCCGCAATGATTTCTGAATTCTCGATCGACGTGGTTCCGACCAAAACGGGCTGGCCGCGCTCAAAACATTCACGTATGTCTGCGATCGCAGCGGTGTATTTTTCTCGTGTGGTTTTGTAGACGCGGTCTAACTGGTCTTCTCGGCGGCTGATCCGGTTGGGCGGGATCACCACAGTCTCCAGACCGTAGATTTCTTGGAATTCATAGGCCTCGGTATCCGCAGTCCCCGTCATTCCAGAGAGCTTTCCGTACAACCGGAAGTAATTCTGAAACGTAATGGAAGCCATGGTTTGGTTTTCCGCCTGAATCGTGACCCCTTCTTTCGCTTCGACCGCCTGGTGCAAACCATCACTCCAGCGCCGCCCCGTCATCAAACGGCCCGTGAATTCATCGACGATGACGATCTCGCCCTCTTGCACAACATAGTGCTGGTCGCGGTGGTAAAGGTGATTTGCACGCAACGCGGCATACACATGGTGCATCAAAGCAATATTGGCAGGGTCGTAGAGTGACGATTCTGCTGGAATCAACCCTAAGTTTGACAGCAAAAGTTCGGCACTCTCATGCCCTTGCTCGGTAAGAAAAACCTGCTGTGTTTTTTCATCCAAGGTGAAGTCCCCAGGCGTTATCACGCCCTCACCGGTGCGGGGATCGAGCTCGCCCTCTTGGCGCGACAAAGAAGGAATCACTTGGTTGATAGCGACATACATCGCTGTGTGGTCTTCCGCCTGCCCACTGATGATCAAGGGCGTGCGCGCTTCATCAATCAAAATGGAGTCCACTTCGTCAACGATGGCAAAGTTCAAGCCGCGCTGCACGCGGTCTTTCACCTCGTACACCATGTTGTCACGCAAATAATCGAAGCCGTATTCGTTATTGGTTCCGTAGGTGATGTCCGCTTGGTAGGCTGCTTGCTTTTCTTCCCTGGGAACATGGGGGGTGTTGATACCTACCGTCAAACCGAGAAAGGAATACAACTGGCCCATCCAACGGGCATCGCGGCTGGCAAGGTAATCATTGACCGTGACCACGTGCACACCCTTGCCCGTCAGTGCATTGAGGTACACCGGCAAGGTGGCGGTTAAGGTTTTGCCTTCGCCAGTGCGCATTTCTGAAATTTTTCCGTGGTGCAGCGACATACCGCCAAGCAATTGCACGTCAAAGTGGCGCATCTTCATGACACGTTTAGAGCCCTCACGCACGACTGCAAACGCTTCAGGGAGGATGGATTCCAAACTCTCACCCGCACCTATTCGGGATTTAAATTCTTGGGTTTTCCCTTTGAGTGCTTCATCGGTGAGAACTTCATACTGCGGCTCGAGCGCGTTGATACGGGTCACCGTGGCGCTGTACTGCTTAAGCAGGCGGTCATTGCGACTGCCAAAGAGTTTTGTCAAAAATGTGAGGGGCATGGGTTCAAGACTGGCCCACATCCCACCAAGGGGTGCAGAACAGCGCAGTCCTTTTTCAATTCGTTAAAAACACGGTGGGCGGTGAGCGAAAAAGACTTTGGGCGAGTCCCAATCGTTAGCGCCACTAAAACCGTCGATTTTAGCGTTGCGCAGTGGCAATTGCCGGCTTTAGCGAAGAGGCAGCTAAAAACCTTTGGGGGTCGTGGGCCACGCCCTTGACCAGAACTTCGAAATGCAGGTGCGAACCGGTTGATCGACCAGAATTCCCGACCTCGGCTATTTTTTGGCCGCGTTTGACGAGGTCGCCTTTTTTCACGAAGACCCTCGATGAGTGGGCATACCGTGTCAGTAAATCGTTGCCATGGTCGATCTCAAGAAAATTACCAAACTGGAAATGAAATTCTTGGGTCACCACGACCCCACCGGCGGCTGCGTAAATAGGCGTGCCAGGCGTGGCCGGGAAATCCAAACCCTCATGCACTGCGGAAAGCCCACGAAAAGGGTCGATGCGCATTCCAAAACCCGAACCCGTCGCTACATTTGGAACCGGGGACTGGGTCGGCAGCATCATTTTTTTCATCTTTTGCTCGAACAATCTGGATTCAATCGCTGTCATCACATCGGTGCGCTGACTGGCCGTTTGATCCAAGAGTTGTAAAGTGGCTTCCAGCTCCTGCAGTGACAGGTTTCGACCTGCTACCAATGCGCCCCCTTGACCAGGCTGAACCTTGATGGCTTCAGGGTTGATTCCTGCCAAACCGGACACCCGTTCCGCAAGGGATTGCAACTGCAGCATCTTGGCTTGCAATTCACCTGTTTTTTTAGCCATGACCTCAATGTTTTCACGCAAATAGCGGTCTCTTTGCTCAAATTCTTCACGCACGACCAAGCGCATCACCGTGCTGATCACGGGCCAACCTTCTCTGGCTCCTTTTAAAAGAACCCAGTGGTAGACCGCCCCAGAGATGAGCGTGACGACCAAGAAAATACCCGTCAACCACAAAGCCAGCGCCAAACCGCCCACTTGCAGGACGCGGCTTTTAGCCAGTCGAGAATCCGTGATAATCAGTTGCATGCGGACCGCTCCTTATTGAATTTATGCATCGCCACCACAAAGCTTGGACGGTACTGGAGGCAACGCAAGAGTCTCCTACCCTGGCTCGCTTGGCAGAACTGGCGACAGATTCGGCATCGCGTTTGAAATCGATAGAGCATCTTATACCGGTCCTCTTGCGATCTGGGATCAAAGCCGGCCCCGTTGAAGGTTCGGTGTGGTGCTTGGTTTTAGACAATAACGCCATCGCATCCAAACTCAGGCAGCTTCTCCCTGCAATGCAATCCCACCTGCGCAGCAAAGGATGGGATGTCACGCAGATTCGTCTCAAGGTTGCCATGGCGGGCAAGGGAAACTAGCATGAATGGTGCCGCTTGTCGGATTCGAACTGACGACCTACCGCTTACAAGGCGGTTGCTCTACCAACTGAGCTAAAGCGGCACGGGCTGAATTCTAACCCAGCATGCGCTGGCTTTTCTAAGCAAACACCGTTGTTATCTATTTAATGCGTGTCAACGCAGGGCGCGGCTTGGGGGGTGACTCAGTCACAGGGGGAGCAGAAGCCTTCTCTGCTTTATCGCCTTTGTCCTTGTCAACTGCATGGACGGGGAATGTCATGCCTTGGCCATTCTCGCGCGCGTAAATGGCAGACACGCGCTCCATGGGAACCACAATATCGCGGGCGACTCCGCTGAACCGGCCTTTGAACTCAATGAACGCATTGCCCATGCTGAGTTGATTGGTAGCCCCTGCGCTGACGTTGAGAACAATCTCACCATCACGGACGAACTCTTGGGGAACCCGCACGCTTGAATCCACAGAAACCACAAGAAAAGGAGTGAAGCCGTTGTCCACACACCACTCGTACATGGCACGAACCAAATAAGGCCGTGTTGACGTCGTTTCTGCAGTTTCCATACGCAATCTCGCAGATCTTGTGATGATGTGTGCGTTACTTGCGCATCACTTTCTCAGAAGGCGTTAATGCTTCAATGTAAGCAGGGCGAGAAAAAATACGCTCTGCATACTTCAGCAAAGGGGCCGCGTTCTTGCTCAAATCAATGCCGTAGTACTCCAAACGCCACAACAGGGGTGCAATTGCCACGTCCAGCATGGAGAAGTTGTCGCCCATCATGAATTTGTTTTTAAGAAAAACAGGAGCCAGTTGGGTTAAACGGTCACGAATGTGCGAACGTGCTTTCTCCAAAGCCTTCTCATTGCCTTTTGAAGCGCGTGACTCCAAGGTGGCCACGTGAACAAACAGTTCTTTTTCAAAATTCAACAAGAAGAGGCGAACACGGGCGCGGTCTACAGGATCGCCAGGCATGAGTTGGGGATGCGGAAAGCGCTCATCGATGTACTCATTGATGATGTTCGACTCATACAGAATCAAATCGCGCTCGACCAAAATGGGAACCTGCCCGTAGGGGTTCATGACATTGATATCTTCGGGCTTGTTGTACAAGTCGACGTCACGGATTTCAAAGTCCATGCCTTTTTCAAACAACACAAAACGGCAACGGTGAGAGAAAGGGCAGGTTGTACCTGAATACAGCACCATCATGGCAGAGGACTCCTAAAAATTAAAAAGAGTGGACTGCCGCGGCGAGCCCACTCTGCATTGATCGCCATACGCCTAAGCGACTGACAAACACGTTCAACAAATTACTTGATATTCTTCCAATACGAGGCATTCAATCGCCACGTTATAAATGTCATCACGCAGAGGAACAACAAGACCCAAACCCCCACGCGAACGCGGGTGTTTTGAGAGGGTTCGGCCATCCATTGAAGGTAGCTGACCAGATCACCCACCGCCTGATCGTATTGAACTGGCGTCAATTTGCCAGGCGAGAGTTGTTCCCACCCTTTCAAAACTTGGGTTTCATGTCCATGCACCATTTCTGTTGCATACACAGGGGCACGCTTGCCTTGCAATTCCCACAGGACGTGGGGCATACCCACGTTAGGAAACGCCAAATTGTTCCATCCAGTGGCTTTGCTGTCGTCCACGTAGTAGGTTCGCAAATAGGTGTACAAATAATCTGCACCAGTTCCCTGACCGGCAGCAGAGCGTGAGCGTGAAATCACCGTCAAGTCCGGCGGATTCGCACCAAACCACTCTTTTGCCTGGCGCGGATCGATAGCGGACTTCATGGTTTCACCCACTTTGTCGGTCGTAAACAGCAAGTTGTCTTTGATTTGCTGGTCCGTTAAGCCAATGTCTTTGAGGCGGTTAAAGCGCATGAAGGCTGCGGAGTGGCAGTTCAAACAGTAGTTCACGAACAACTTGGCGCCGTTTTGCAATGCCGCAAGGTCATTGGTTTTGTTGGGCGCCTTATCCCACGCAATACCACCAGTAGCGGCTTGCGCACCAGAAAGAGATGCCAGTACAAGCAATGCACTTAGTAAGATTTTTTTCATTTCATTGAACTCCGACTTAGTGCGCAGCAAAGGTAACGCGATCAGGAACCGGCTTGGCTTGACCCAAAGCACTCCACCAAGGCATCAGCAAAAAGAAACCAAAGTAGAACAATGTTCCTACTTGTGAGACACGCTCGCCAATTGCCGAGGGAGGCTGCACACCCAAATAGGCCAAGACCACAAAATTAACCACAAATACACCGTACATGTATTTGTGCCAATCGGGGCG
>CANJNX010000006.1 GCA_947475495.1 Comamonadaceae bacterium
CAGCCACAGCCAAGCCATCGATCCAAAACTGATCGCCCGGGTGCGGGCCGATGATGGGCACCTTCATCCGCTCTGCCAAATCTGCAGTGGCACCAGCATGGTCAAGGTGGCCGTGGGTGATCCAAATTTGTTCTAAGTTCACTTTCAATTGCGTGATCGTGTCAAGCAGCACATCGAGGTCGCCCCCGGGATCAATGATGGCGGCTTGTCGCGTGTCATCACACCACACGAGAGAACAATTCTGCTGAAAAGCGGTAACGGGGATGGTTTGGTAGTGCAGCATGGTAATAAGTGTCGCATACCCGCTGCTGTTGCTTGGTTTATCGCCGAAAATACACGTTTAAGTTAGAACGTATGACCCAGTCACTGCCCGCTCCGAATGCACAACGCTTTGCCGTGATTGGTGGAGTGGAGTCCTTTGCGCGAGGTACCACAGTCTCGGTGTTTCCATTGGTGATGTACCACGCCTGGGGCAATGCCGCTATCGTTTCACAAATCTACTTTGTGGTGGGTTTGGTTTCTTTGCTCACAGCACTCTTGGTGCCGTGGTTGACGCGCGTTTTTACCCGGCGCCCTATTTATATCTTTTCCGCTGTTTTGTATTTGGTGGGCGCAGGTTTTGGCGCCTTGGGCGGAAAATTCGCAACTGCAGCCCTGCTGTGCTGCGTGATGGCAGCGGCCATCTCTTTCGTTTGCTTTAACGCCTATGTTTTAGATAACCTGGAAAAGTCGGAGTTTGGTCGATTAGAGACGCTGCGCCTTTTTTACAGTGGCTCAGGCTGGGTTGTGGGTCCTGTCATGGGGGTGTGGCTGATGACATGGTGGGAAGGCGCTCCCTTTGTGATGGTCGCCGCTGCGGCTTTGGTCATGCTCACCTTGATTTTGCGCACTCCTTTAGGCCGGGGCAAGGCGATTATTCAAAGTCCTGGGCGTTCATCGAACCCTTTGGCCCATGTGCACCGCTTTTTTTCGCAACCTCGCCTTGTCACGGCGTGGTTGATACCCTTGGCGCGCTCTTGCGGCTGGTGGTTTTATTTTGTTTACATCGGGATTTTTGCGGTTGAGCAGGGTTTGGGTGACCAGGTTGGGGGCATTGCAGCATCGGTCGCGAACATGGGTTTGTTTTTAACGCCCTTGATGCTGCAATGGATGCAGCGGCATTCGGTTCGCATAGCCGTTCGTACCGGTTTCCTTTTCGGTGGCTTGTGCTTTATAGGCGCTGCTTTGCTGTCGGTGTTGCCATGGGTGACCGTGGCGATTTTAATTGTGGGAACCTGTTTTTTGGTTTTGCTTGATACCAGTGGCGCATTGCCATTCATGATGGCGGTCAAGCCTTCCGAGCGCACGGAAATGTCGGCGGTTTATTCCAGTTTCAGAGATGCCTCTGGCATTATTTCTCCCGCGATTGCCTGGGTGGTACTCCAATACTTTCCGGTGGCTGGCGTTTTTGCAGCCTGCGGTTTGTTACTGCTGGCCGCCTGGCTTGTGGCCGCGCGGCTGCACCCGCAACTCGGCATTCCTGGCGCCTCCCGCAAGCGCCACACGCTTAACGCTTAATTTTTTACTCCTATGCCCCACTCGCAAGAACTCAGCTCCACCAACGACACACGCATCCGTGCCGTTCGTCCCTTGACCACGCCTGCGCTTTTGCAAGAAAAGTTGCCTGCCAGCGATGCCGTTTTGAAGACGGTGCTCCAAAGCCGCCAAGACATTTCAAATGTGTTGCATGGAAGCGATGACCGTTTGGTGGTGGTGGTGGGTCCCTGTTCTATTCATGACCACGGCCAAGCCATGGCGTATGCGCGTCTCCTTAAAGCCCAAGCTGACGCGTTAAGCGAAGACCTGGTGGTGGTCATGCGCACGTATTTTGAAAAGCCCCGCACCACGGTGGGCTGGAAGGGTTATATCAACGACCCCCATTTGGATGGCAGCTTTTCTATCAACGAAGGATTGGAGCTCGCCCGCGCCTTGTTGTTGGATGTTTTGGGCTTGGGTTTGGCTGTCGGCACCGAGTTTTTAGATTTGCTCAGCCCGCAATTTATCAGTGATCTCGTGAGCTGGGGCGCTATCGGTGCACGGACCACGGAGAGCCAAAGCCACCGCCAACTCGCGTCTGGTCTGAGCTGCCCGGTTGGTTTTAAAAACGGTACCGATGGGGGTGTCAAGATTGCCAGCGACGCCATTTTGGCGGCGCAATCGGTACACGCCTTTATGGGCATGACCAAAATGGGTCAGGCCGCTATTTTTGAAACATCGGGCAATGACAATTGCCACCTGATCTTGCGCGGAGGAAAGGTGCCCAATTACAGCGCAGCCGATGTGAGCGCTGCATGCGCTTTGTTAAAAGGCGCAGGGTTGAAAGAGCAAGTCATGGTCGATGTGTCGCACGCCAATAGCAGCAAAGACCATCTAAGGCAAATCAGCGTTTGCGCCGACGTTGCGCAGCAAATCGCTCTTGGGGAGCACCGAATCATGGGCGTCATGATCGAGAGTCATTTGAATGCGGGCCGCCAAGACCTGGTGCCCGGGGAGTCCTTGCGCGCTGGCGTGTCGGTCACTGATGCGTGCATCAGTTTTGAGCAGACCATTCCGCTGCTGGAGTCTCTTGCCCAAGCGGTGAGGACAAGGCGCCAGCGAAAGAGCCGCGCCTAAGGGTTAATTGGTTCTGCGCGGAACCATGGGGCCGCGACCTTCGATGTGGCGGAAGTTGATGCGACCTTTGGTCAAATCATACGGTGACAACTCCAAAGAAACACGGTCACCGGCCAAAATGCGGATGTGGTTCTTGCGCATTTTTCCTGCGGAATAGGCGATCAATTGGTGGCCGTTATCCAGCGTGACGCGAAACCGGGTGTCGGGCAACACTTCGTTGACAACCCCCATCATTTCAATCAGTTCTTCTTTTGCCATGAATTTTTCCTTTGCTTACGTTGTGCGTACGCGGTTATTGTCGGGTCTAGTGCATTTTGAGCGCACTGTGCGCCCAGTCAATTCCTTGCGCAAGTGCGTATTGTGCCGCGGCATCATGCGAAGAGAAATTATCGGTAAAGCGCATGACACGGTCGGTAGAAGCACTTCCGCTTCCGCTTGCAATGGACACTTGGGCCAAATAGCTGCCTTCAATGTACAGACTAGGGCATGCAGCGATGCGGTATTTTCCTATGGTTACGGGGCTTATCGTGGTTTTATTGTTATGTTTATGAATCATTTAAAAATACAAGGTCACAGGCCATAGCAGGGGCAACAGTGATCGTAGGGGGAGAAATCCGCGGCCGTGAGAAGGCTTGTTGCGGTTGGCCATCGGGTGGCTTTTTTGGGCAGGCCCTCTGCCGGGGCTGCCCATGTAATGTAACACGGTTATGAAAATAGCGACTTGAACCCATAATGCGCTTATTTCTCCAGCGCTTTCTTCGCCTATGAACCTTGATCGTTACGATAAAAAAATCCTTGAAATTTTGCAAGCTGAAGGGCGCATTCACAACCAAGATTTGGCTGATCGCATTGGTTTGTCAGCGTCCCCTTGCTTGCGCAGGGTGCGTGCCTTAGAAGAGTCTGGCCTGATTCTGGGCTACCGCGCCATGCTCGATGCCCGCAAACTGGGGCTGACTTTGATGGCCTTAATCCATATTTCCATGGACGTGCACACTCCAGAGCGCTTTGACCGCTTTGAGGCCGCGGTTGCTGTTTTGCCGGAGGTTTTAGAGTGTTTGCTGATCACCGGCCAAGACGCAGACTACCAACTCAAGGTGGTTGTCCGCGACATGGACCATTACCAATTTTTACTGCTGAACAAAATCACCCGCATTGAAGGGGTGACGGGTGTTCACTCCAGCTTTGTTCTGCGACGCGTCGTCGACAAAACAACTCTTTTGGTTGCTTAGCTTTGCGGTGCTTACCGCGCGTCTGGCAACTCAATTTTTACTTCCAACACTTCCAAGTTGCCTTGGCGCTCCATATTGACTTTGATGTCCTTGGGGTTGATTTGGATGTACTTGCTGATAACAGCGATCAAGTCTCGCTGTAAGTCATGCATGTAATCCGGCTCTGCCACATTGCGCCCGCTGCGCTCGTGCGCAAGAATGATTTGTAAGCGCTCTTTAGCAACACTGGCGGTCTTTTTTTTCTCGCCCAACAAAAAAGAAAGAAACGACATGCTGTTATTTCCCACCAAAAATACGCTTTAACAAACCTTGTTTGGGCGCATCAGTAAAGCGCATGGGCTTGTCAACTCCGAGGAAGCGATCAATCACATCTTTGTACGCTTCTGATACGTCGCTGCCAGCCATGTGAACCGCGGGCACACCTTGGTTAGAGGCTTGCAATACTGATTCACTCTCGGGTATGACGCCAATAAGCGGAATGCGCAAAATGTCTTGGATGTCTTCAAGCGAAAGCATTTGTCCTTGGTCTACACGCGCTGGGTTGTAACGGGTAATCAACAAATGCTCTTTGATGGGATCTAAACCTTCCACTGCTCGTTTGGTTTTGCTTGCGAGCATTCCTAAGATGCGATCAGAGTCGCGCACAGAAGAGACTTCCGGATTGGTAACGACCAAGGCCTCGTCTGCAAAATGCATCGCCATCAGGGCGCCGGTTTCAATGCCTGCAGGGGAGTCGCAGACGATGAATTCAAAATCCATGGCTGTCAAATCATGGAGTACCTTCTCAACCCCTGCTTGGGTCAGGGCATCTTTGTCTCGGGTTTGCGATGCCGCCAAAACATACAAGTTGTCGCATTGTTTGTCTTTGATCAATGCCTGATTCAAGTTGGCTTCGTTTTGAATCACGTTGATCAAGTCATAGACCACACGGCGCTCACATCCCATGATCAAGTCCAAATTGCGCAGGCCCACATCAAAATCAATCACTGCGGTTTTGTGTCCACGCAAGGCCAAACCCGTCGCAAAGCTTGCGCTGGTGGTTGTTTTTCCCACACCACCTTTTCCGGATGTCACCACAATAATTTTTGCCATGGGAGAAAATTCTTTCAGATTAAGGAATTTAGATTTTATGTTCAAGCGCTTAAAGCTTCAATAATCAGTTTTTCTTGACCATCGTTGCTCAAGCGCACTTGTGCGGGTTTTCCAAGAACATCAGAGGCGAGTTCTTTTTCTGTTGTGCGATAAACGCCTGCAATCGATACCAATTCTGGTTCCATGCACAGTGAAAAAATACGGGCTTGGGTGTTGCCGCGTGCGCCCGCCATTGCCTTGCCGCGCAAAGGTGCATATACATGGATATTTCCATCTGCAATCACTTCTGCGCCGCGGTTGACCATGGCCATCACAACCAGATCGCCCCCTCTGGCATAGACTTTTTGTCCTGAACGCAAAGGCTTGTCGATGACCAAGGCGGGTACCGCTTCCGTTTTGGCTGGTGCTTTGTCTTGTCCAATTTCTTTGCTTGGGCCGGCGGGCGCATCTGCGGATTTTTTTGTTGACGCCGTTGGTTTTTTATTGTCGGCGGGCGCTTCCGCTAAGCCCCGTTTTTTAGCCTGCTCTAGGCCACTTGGTGATAAGCCACGAACGGCCACGGCAAAAAGCCGGCAATTTTTCAATGCCGAAAGCAGTTCGGGCCAATGCGCCTCTTGGTCAGACACGTCTACATTTGAAAAATCCAGTACCAGTGGGTCCTGGTCAAAAAAATCCGGGTTTTCGCTTATGGGACCAAATTGGTGAATTAAATCTTGGGCCAGCTGAGAAAAGCGCGGTGTCTTTACGACCAAAGCGACCAAAGAAAGTTGGGCGCTTTTGATGTCAAAAGTAGTGGGTGTTGATCCAGAATGCGATCCTGTTGGATGAACGGACATGGGCGTTAAAGGATCTAAAAAGTGGAGGCTAAATCTTACTTGATGCGTGGACTGAATCTGAAATCCGCATCGGTTTCTGCTCTTTTTCTTTTGTCTATCTTCTTCTTATTTCTTTATTTAAAGATAGTAGTAGTAGATAAGCACAGTGGCTTTGTGTGTATAAAGCAACTTTATCGATTGAAATCAATTGCTTAGCGCATGTATATCAATGTGCAAGGGTGTGTTTTGGATGTTTCCTCACTGGGGATAAATCCTAAAATAATTTTTTTCTGTGGATAAGTGCAATATTTGCAGCAAACTATCCACACACTTATCCAATTCACTGTGGGGCTTACTCTGTGTTTTTATTATGCTTTGGTCTGTTTATTTTTCTGGGTATACATTCGCTTCGCCTTTTTGGCGACACGGTTCGAGACCGCTGGATAGCGCGCGCAGGTGAAAAAGGCTTTAAGTTGCAATACAGCGCGTTGTCCATCGTGGGTTTTGTTTTGGTGATTATTGGATTCGGACTGGCCCGAGAAACCCCGCAGCTACTTTGGACCCCTTGGTTTCCCCTGCGTCACCTGGGCGCACTTCTTATGTTGCTGTCATTTGTTTTTTTGGCAGCCGCTTATGTGCCAGGCAACGCCATCAAAGCCAGGCTTCATCACCCGATGATTTTGGCGGTCAAAGTGTGGGCATTGGCCCATCTTTTGACCAATGCGAGCGTCGCCCATGTGCTGCTATTTGGTTCTTTTTTGGTTTGGAGCGTATGGTGTTTCCGCGCCGCACGTCAACGCGATACGCGTCTTCAAACGCACTATGCACCTGGAACCCTGCGCGCGACAGCGATTTCCGCGGCCTTAGGAGCCCTTGCGTGGTCGTTGTTTGCGCTGTGGGGGCATGGTTGGCTGATAGGCGTTCGCGTGATGGCTTAACGCGTCAGATATGCATCACCCATTGAATGGCCATCTTGGCGACAAAGCCCACCATGCCAAAGGCCAAACCTAAAAATAAAACAAAGGTACCAAACTTCCCGGCCTTGGCTTCCCACGCCAAGTGACCAATGATGAACAGCATATAAAGCATGAATGCGCCAACCCCAAAGGTCAGCCCAAAGCTGGCAATCTCGGCCTCGGTGTAACCGAACATTATTTTTCTGTGCGCGAAGGCAGATCGCTGGCATCAATCAATTCACGGTAAGCGTGCCAACTGGCGTGGCCGAGCATGGGAACAACCCACACCAAACCCAACAAGAGGGAGCCCAGCCCAAGCAAGGTAAACCCCATGATCAAGCCTGCCCACACCGCCATGGGGACCGGGTTTTTGATGACCACTGCCCAACTGATGACAACGGCTTGCAGCAATGAAACGCGGCGATCCAATAGCAAAGGCATGGTCACTACGCTAGAAGCAAACATAGGTGCGGCCAACACGCCGCCCAAGGCCAGCCACCATTCAAACAACCAACCGGAAGGCGCGAGCACCACATGGTGCAAAAAATCAACCGGGCTTTCAATCGGAATGGGCGATATCAAGGTTATCAAAGCGGCGGAGGTCAGCACCCACCCTGTTGCAGCGAGCGACAAGAGCGCACCAAACTGCACCATGCACCAATAGTCATTGCCCCATTTGTTGAAATGGCTGTTTTGCCAATTGAGCCACGTCTTTAAGATCACCTGAAAACCGGTGTCCTCTTTCCGCTCTAAGGCGCGGCTTAGTGCATACAAGCTCGTTGCCAGTACTGGCGCGATGACCAAAAACCCAGACAAGGCGCCTGCCAGTAACCAAAAGCGGTGGTGCGCCATGGCGACGATCAAACCCCCTGCAAGTGTGAGTACCAAGCCGTGTAGCAAGCTGAGCCAGCGCAAGCGTGAAATATCTTTCCAAGCCAAGGACAGCCATTCCAGCGGCTTGAGAACGCCAATCGTGCGAACCATGGTTGTTGCGTCAAACTTTTGCATACAGCAAGTGTAAGGACAAACCCTGCGCACGCTGATAATGCTTGTTTTAAAACACAGGAGTCCGACGTGCCCCGTCCTATATTGTTAGAAAACCAAATCCATCCCAGCATTCGGCATGCGGTCGAAAGCCACCACCAAGACATCGTGCAAGAAGTTCAAGCTGCTGTTGCAGCCCACGCCGTGGTGGTTGTTGGTATGGCACTGAACCCGATGCCCAAGCGTGCACGCAAAGCGCTGGACGCGGCGGGTGTGGCGCATACCTATTTGGAGTTTGGTAGCTACTTCAATACCTGGCGCAAACGCAACGCACTGAAAATGTGGACCGGATGGCCCACATTTCCCATGGTTTTTGTAAAGGGCAGCTTGGTTGGCGGCGCCGAGGATTTGGCCGCGCTGATCCAATCGGGCGCGCTCAAAAAACTATTGGCCTAGCTTTTCATTCTTTGGTGGTCCCTACCATGGCTGCCCATGCGGGAATGCTCGGCATCTAATACCTTTTTTTGTTCTGCATTCAAGGTGCTGTAAAGCGCTTTTAACGCGTCATCGCGTTGGCTCATGTGAGCGAGCATGGTTTCGTGGTGTTGCGCGCGCAGTTGTTTCATTTTGTCTATGCGTTCTGGTGTCGTGAGTTTGTCCAGTTCAGCACGGTTGGGCCATGTCGCGTTGGGTTTTGCCGGTGGCTGCATAGCCGCTGCGAAGGTGGTCCAGGCGCTTTCTTGCGAAGCGGTAATATGAAGTTTGTTTTTAAGCGTGCTCAAGTGCCGGTTGTTTCTTTCAGTCATTTTTGCGGAGTCGCCTTGGTGCATGCCGCCCATGTGCACCACCTCAGGGTGGTCGGCTTTGGGCCCCATTTGCGCCATCGCACCCAACCCAGCCGTACCTAAAGCAGCCGCAAACAAGACATATTTATAAACGCGTTTCATGGTGATTCCTCTGTAGGTTCTTCGACACGGACATCGCATCGCAGTGGGTTTAAGTGTGCTGTGGCGATGTGTCTGCACTGTGGTCTTCAATGAAGCACGGGTAAAGTTTCATAGCAAATAGGTACAAGAGTTTTAATTCAATAGAAAGCGCGATGTGTTCAAAAATGCAATGGTTTATCGGTTAGCGTCTCCTTGGACGATGAGCCGGGCGGCGTTAGAAAAAGCCTTGGCGTCCCATCGGTTTACCGAGTGTGGCGCGTCACAAGACAAGTCGGTGGGGTGGACAGCGCCCCGCGGTCTAAGCCATGGTGATTTGGTGGAGGTCGTGGGCGGCCAGTGGGTGCTGAAGTTGGCGATCGAGGTCAAGACGGTTCCGGGTTCGGTGATCAAGCGCAAAGTGCAAAGCGAAGTCGATCACATAGAGACTACAACGGGGCGCAAGCCTGGCAAAAAAGAGCGTCGAACGCTTGCCGATGACGCCCGCTTGTCTTTGCTGCCTGTGGCCTTTAGCAAGCAAAGCAGCATCATGGTGTGGATCAATCCCAAAGACCAGTGGATGGTTTTGGATGCAGGCAGCCAGGCCAAGGCCGACGAAGTTTTAACGAGCTTGGTCAAGGCCCTGCAAGGGTTCGCGGTGAACGTGGTGCATACGCAAGCGTCTCCAGCTGTGGCTATGGCCCATTGGCTTGGCAGCAAAGATGCACCTGCGGGTTTTAATGTGGACAGAGAGTGTGAACTCAAAGCCTCCGATGCATCCAAAGCCATTGTTCGCTATACCCGCCACCCTTTGGATACCGATGAAGTGACCCAACATATCGCTGCAGGTAAAGTTCCCACCCGCTTGGCCTTGACGTGGAATGACCGCATCTCCTTTGTGTTGACAGAAGCCTTGGCACTGAAAAAACTGGCTTTTTTAGATGCGGTTTTAGAAGATGGCCCGCTTGCCGCAGGTGACACTTCGGATGACCACTTTGATGCCGATGTGGCGATCGCTACGGGCGAGTTGGCGCGCATGCTTCCCGCATTGATTGAGGCACTGGGTGGCGAGGCAACCCCAGGCTCTTTGCCCTTGGCTGCATAAGTGGGGTAAGGTGTTGCGATGACTTCTCTGAACCACCCGGCGCCATCCTCCTTGGACATTGGCATTGGGGGAATGACTTGCGCCTCGTGTGTCGGGCGTGTTGAAAAAGCATTGAAGCGCGTGGAGGGTGTCCAAGACGTAAGCGTGAATTTGGCCACCGAGTCTGCGCGAATTCATTTTCTTGACGCAGCACAGCACCTGCCCCACATGGAAGCGCTGTTGCGCCGCGCCGTGCGCAACGCAGGTTATGAGCCGCGCGACCCCGAGGCTGCGATGGATGCTAAGCAAGCGTCCCCCTGGGCGGGTTTTGCGCCTGTGGCGTGGGGTCTTGTTCTCTCCACGCCTTTGGTCGTGCCGATGGTGGGTGAGGCATGGGGCACGCATTGGATGTTGGCGCCGGTGTGGCAATTCGCATTGGCCACGCCCGTGCAATTTGTTTTAGGTTGGCGCTTTTATGTGGCGGCGTGGCACGCCCTAAAAAACCGGGCCGGAAATATGGACCTGCTGGTGGCATTGGGAACCAGCGCGGGTTGGGCTTTGTCGGTGGGCTTGTGGTGGAGTGCCGCGCCTTTGGCGATGGTGCATTTGTATTTTGAGAGTTCAGCGGTGGTCATCACCTTGGTGCTTTTGGGCAAATGGTTAGAAGCCCGGGCCAAGCGCCAAACCACGTCTGCGATCCGTGCCTTGCACGCGCTGCGCCCGGCACACGCACATCTGGTGGGAGCACAGGGCGAAATTGATGTGCCGATCGCCGAAGTGCTTGTCGGCGACGTGGTGGCTGTGAAGGCGGGTGAGCGGTTCTCGGTCGATGGCGTTGTGTGTGAAGGCCAAACCCAAGTCGATGAGTCCATGCTGACCGGCGAGTCGCTGCCCGTGAGCAAAGCCCTTGGCGAGCGTGTGACGGGCGGCGCTATCAACGGCGAAGGCCGCGTCTTGGTGCGGGTCGACGCGGTGGGGTCGCAGACCATGCTTTCCCAAATCATTCGTTGGGTTGAGGATGCGCAGGCCGCAAAAGCCCCCATACAGCGCCTGGTTGACCAAGTGAGTGCGGTCTTTGTTCCGGTGGTATTGGTGATCGCCTTAGGGACGCTGCTGGCGTGGTGGCTGAGTGGTTCCGCATTTGAGGTCGCATTAATCCATGCCGTGGCAGTGCTCGTGATTGCTTGCCCGTGTGCTTTGGGATTAGCAACCCCCGTGGCCATCATGGCGGGAACGGGGGTGGCGGCAAAGCACGGCATTTTGATCAAGGATGCGCAAGCCTTGGAGTTGGCGCATCAAGTCTCTGTGGTGGCTTTTGATAAGACGGGCACCTTAACCCTGGGCAAGCCTCGGC
>CANJNX010000007.1 GCA_947475495.1 Comamonadaceae bacterium
GGCCGGCTTGCCTTGGTAGCGGCCACCGCGCAGGTGTTGCACAATGGACTGGCGGTCTTGGGCGTAAGCGCTCCGCAAAAAATGTAACAGGGGAATCAAACGATGCACAAACAACACGGCGGCACGATTTTGGGATTTATTTTGGGCTTGGTCACTGGCTTGGCCGTTGCCTTGGGTGTGGCGGTGTACGTCACCAAAGTGCCCTTGCCTTTTTTGAGCAAAGGCCAAACCCGCAGCGCAGACCAAAATGAATCGGAAACCAAGAAAAACAAAGACTGGGATCCCAACGCGCTGATCGCCAACAAACCCGCGCCCAAAACCCCTGCTGAGCCCGATCCCGCAAGCGCTTCCGAGCCTGCAGCCAAAGCGCCCCTGCCCGTTCCCGCCGAAACCCGCCCTGACACCAAGCCCGCAGCAGCAGCCACCCCAGAAGCCAAGGCCGCGACCAGCGCCGACCCCATAGGCGCTTTGGCAAAAGCCAAAACCGCTGCGCCTGAGGCGCCTCAAATTAGCTTCTATGTGCAAGTCGGGGCTTTTCGAACACCCGATGACGCAGAGCGCCACCGTGCCAAACTCGCCTTGAAGGGCGTGGACGCCAAAATCACCGAGCGCGAACTCTCAGGCCGCCCGGTCTACCGCGCCCGGGTGGGTCCGTTTGAGAGATTGGAAGACGCTGAAAGCGCCAAAGACAAAATGGACAAACTCGGAATTGAAACGGCTTTGGTCAAAGTCCAACGCTAAATTTTTTGAACCCACTGAACTTACCCGCATTTTGGAAACGACCATGACCCTCCGCCGCCGTACTTTTTCTCAGGCTGCCGCTGCAGTAGCGGCAACCGCCGTTGTGCCCCGCCTTGCCAACGCCCAACTTAAGGGCCCTGTGGCAGGAACAGACTACCAAGTTTTAGAAACCCGCGCCAGCGTGGAAGCCCCGGCTGGAAAAATCGAAGTGGTGGAGTTTTTTTGGTACAGCTGCCCCCATTGCAACTCTTTTGAACCTACCCTGAACCAGTGGGTTAAAAAACTCCCCAAAGACATTGCGTTTCGACGCGTTCCGATTGCATTCAACGACACCTTTGTGCCCCAGCAACGGCTTTACTACACCTTAGAGGCCATGGGTTTGCTCGACAAATTGCACGCCAAAGTCTTTGCAGCGATTCACGTCGAAAAAAACAAACTCGCAAGCGGTGAAGCGATTGTGGAGTGGGTCGGGAAAAACGGCGTTAACCAAGCGAAGTTTTTGGCGCAATACAACGGCTTTGGTGTGGTCACCAAAGCGCAGCGGGCCTCTCAGCTCCAAAACGCCTACAAAGTCGAAGGCGTCCCTGCCCTTGGCGTTGCCGGTCGGTTTTACACCGATGGCAGCATGGCCCAAAGCATGGAGCGTGCGCTGCAAGTGGTAGACGCTTTAACCACAGCCATTCGCGCCAAAAAGTAAATACTTCGCGCCCGGGAGCCCGGGGGTAAAAAGCCCTCGCTACAATCGCACAGATATGCTCATTGCAAGTTTCGTGCCCTTATGAAAAAACTCCTGAATGCCGTGCTTTTTTGCTTGGCCTGTACTGGCCTGGTGAGTGCCGCATGGGGCGAAAAAGCCGACCGCAACAAGCCCTTGAATGTGGAGTCCGATGCCATGCGCTACGACGATCTGCAACAGGTCACGATCTTTTCGGGGCGCGTGTTGATGACCAAAGGCACGATTGTGATTCGCGGCGCACAAATTGATGTGCGTGAAGACCCCGAAGGCTACCAGTACGGCCTGGTCACCGGCAGCGCCAAAGACCCCGCATTTTTTCGGCAAAAACGCGAAGCCATCGAAGAATTTATTGAAGGTGAAGGCAATACCATTATTTACGACGGTAAAGCCGATACGGTGCGATTTATCACCAATGCGCGAATGCGTCGTTTGCGAGGCGCGACCTTGGCCGATGAAGTAACGGGCGCCAACATTCTTTATGAAAACCTGACTGACAAATTCTTTGTGGCCGGAACCGACGCCTCTCAAACCAACGCACCCAAGGGCCGGGTTCGTGCCATGCTCACCCCTAAGCCCGACAAAACCAGCCCTGAGCCCGCAGCAACTGGCGGCTTGCCTTTGCGGCTCACGCCGCAACTTGAAAGCAAGCCGCAGTGAGGCATGCAGACAGCCTGACCCCGCTGGCATCCGAGTTGCCACCGCCGCACGCGCCGCAAGATTCAATGGAAGCACCCATGACGGACCTACCTATTTCCGTAGGACGTTTGGAGGCACGGCACCTGCAAAAGTCCTACGGCAATCGCCAAGTCGTGAAAGACGTTTCGCTGGCGGTCCAAACGGGTGAAGTGGTCGGTTTGCTCGGGCCCAACGGTGCGGGTAAGACCACGTCTTTTTACATGATTGTGGGCTTGGTGCGTGCCAGTGCAGGCGAAATCACCATTGATGGCCAAAGCATTGAACACATGCCCATTCACCGCCGTGCGCGCTTAGGCCTGGGGTATTTGCCGCAAGAGATGTCAATCTTTCGCAAGCTCAATGTCGAAGACAACGTTCGCGCGGTGCTGGAGTTACAACGCGACGACGATGGCAAACCTTTGCAATCCCAAGAAATCGAAATTCGCCTGACTGGCCTGTTGGAAGACTTGCGGGTCGAACACTTGCGCCAGTCCCCCGCTTTGGCTTTGTCGGGCGGCGAGCGCCGGCGGGTTGAAATTGCCCGCGCGTTGGCAACTAGGCCGCGTTTTATTTTGTTGGACGAACCCTTTGCCGGCATCGATCCGATTGCAGTGATCGAGATCCAGCGCATCATCAACTTTCTTAAAAGCCGCAACATCGGCGTGTTAATCACCGACCACAATGTGCGCGAAACCTTAGGCATCTGCGACCATGCGTACATCATCAACGATGGCCATGTGCTTGCGCAAGGCAGTCCACTTGAGATCGTCAACAACGCTGAGGTGCGGCGCGTGTATCTCGGCGAAAACTTCAAGATGTAGGCATGAAACAAGGCCTGTCCCTACGGGTATCGCAGCATCTGGCTTTAACGCCACAGTTGCAGCAATCGATCCGTTTGCTGCAACTCTCCACCTTAGAACTCAGCCAAGAAATCGAGCAAATGCTCGAGGCCAACCCATTTTTAGAAGTGGACCACGAGGCTGCTGAACGCGAACAATACGGCTTAGACCAAGCCGATGCTCAGGTGAGCGAGGGCGACCGCCTCTCAGAGTTTGCGCCTTCTTCGGTGACCGATTACGCCAGCACCACGTCCACCGAAGGCAACAAAGACCAAGAAATCACGCCTTTGAGCGCGGAGATCGGTGGCGACGACAGCGTCAACTGGGAAGGCGACGGCACCACGGAGACCGCACCCGACGATGGTGAATGGGGTGGTGAGGCGAAAGCCAAAGCCAATAATTTAGGCGATGACGAGGACAAAGACGCCACCGAGTTGGCGCGGGTCCAAGAATCTCTGCAAGCGTTTTTACATCGCCAAGCTTTGCGCTTGCGCTTAAGCGATACCGACAGTGCTGCGTTGCGGTTTTTAATTGAGTCGCTCAACGACGATGGCTATTTAGAAGACCCGCTGGAATCCCTGGCATCGGGTTTGGCAGGCGACGACTGGGAACAACAAGAAGACTTGGTGCACCACTTCACCGTGGCACTGGGCTTGTTGCAAAGTCTAGATCCGGTGGGTGTGGGTGCGCGTGATTTGGGTGAATGCCTGCGAATCCAACTCCAAGCCCAAATTGCCGACCTTGCAGAAACGGACACCGACAACCCTGAGATCGCAACCCACGCTGAGATGCTTGCGGTGGGCTTGCGCATCTGCCAGCAGCCCATGGAATTGCTGGCGCGGCGCGATATCAAGCGCCTGGTTCAGCTCAGCGTTGGCAGCGACGCCTTGGTTCGCGAAGCGATTGCTTGGATTGCCCGCTTAGAGCCCAAACCCGGGCGGCGTTTTGTAGACGTCGAGCGCAATATCGTGGTTCCTGATGTTTTGGTGACTGCAATCAACAAAGCCGGTGCCACACCGAAGTTCAAGGTGCAGCTGAACCCCGATGTGATGCCACGCCTGCGGGTGCATGACATTTACGCCAATGTGTTGCGCAACCACAAAGCCAGCTCCAGCCACGCAGGGCTTCAGCAACGCCTGCAAGAAGCCCGCTGGTTTATCAAAAATATTCAGCAGCGCTTTGACACAATCTTGCGCGTAAGCACCGCCGTCGTGGAACGGCAAAAAAGTTTCTTTACCCACGGCGAGCTGGCCATGCGCCCCTTGGTTTTGCGGGAAATTGCTGAAGAGCTTGGCTTGCACGAGTCCACCATCAGCCGCGTGACCACCGCCAAATACATGGCCACACCATTTGGTACCTTTGAGCTGAAATACTTTTTCGGCTCAGGCTTGGGCACCGAATCTGGCGGCAGCGCGTCCAGCACCGCCGTTCGCGCTTTGATCAAACAATTTATCAGCGCCGAGAGCGCCAAAAAACCGCTGAGCGACAACCAGCTTTCTGAGATGCTCAAAGAGCAAGGCATTGAATGCGCCCGCCGCACCGTTGCCAAATACCGCGAAGGCCTGAAAATCGCCCCCGCCACTTTGCGAAAAGCCCTTTAATTTTTCCATTTGCTTTTCTTGCAAGCCCTGTTTCCATGAACCAACTTCACATTTTTCTTCCCTGCGCCGCGGGGGTAGAAGACTACTTGGCCGCTGAGGCCCAGGCCATTACCAGCTTGCCCGATCAGGCGATTCAAAAATGGCGCGGTGGTGTGCTGATCCATGGTTCCTGGCGGGCGATGTTGCTTTTGAACCTGCACTGCCGTCTCGCGCAACGGGTGTTGGTCCAACTCTCACACACGCCGTACCGCAGCGAGCAAGACCTGTACCGCGCAGCCAGCGAAGTGGCTTGGGAAATTTGGTTCACCCCAAAGCAAAGCATCAAAGTTGAAGTGACAGCGCAACACAGCCCTTTAACCTCTTTGAACTTTGCTGCACTCAAAATCAAAGACGCGGTGTGCGATCGTTTTCGGGAAAAAGCCCACGGCGTGCGCCCCGATGTCAACACCCAGTGGCCCGATGTTCGCATCTACGCCCACCTCACCACCGACAGCTGCTCGCTGTATATAGACACCTCGGGCGAGCCCCTGTTTAAACGCGGTTGGCGTGAAGACAAGGGCGACGCGCCACTCAAAGAAACCCTTGCTGCGGCAATGATTGCCGCCAGCGGTTGGGCTGCGGGCGAGGGCGACCTTCAGCCCCTGTACGACCCCTGCTGCGGCAGTGGGACCATTGCCATTGAAGCTGCACAAATCGCATGCAATATCGCCCCGGGCAGCATGCGCCACTTTGCGTTCGAGAAGTTTTTACCTTTTCAGGCCCATGTGTGGACCGCCATCAAAACCGAAGCGGCAGATGCCATCGTCAAGCCCGAACCCGGTCAAAAGGCTTTGATTTACGGCAGCGATGTCTCTCACCGCATGGTGGACTTTGCCCAGCGCAACGCCGAGCGCGCAGGCGTGGCCGACGTGATCGAATTTCGCGGCGGTGACGCGCTGCAACGCATGCCGCCGATTGACGGCGGTGGTGTCATGCTCTTGAACCCACCCTACGGCGAGCGGATTGCGGTTGCGGGTGTGGCCGGTGAATCGGCCGCACGTTTTGGCGCCCGGGAGTTGGCGCACACCGACGATGGCGGCGAGTTTTTTAGCCAACTCGCCAGCCACTGGAAAAAGAACTTCAGCGGTTGGAGCGCCTGGATGCTCACGCCCGACCTCAAACTCCCCGGAAAAATGCGCCTGAAAGAATCACGCCGCGTTCCGATGTGGAACGGCCCGATCGAGTGCCGCTTGTTTCGCTTTGACATGGTCGCCGGACGCATGGCCAAACCGCCTGCAGCAACTTCAGCCGATGTCTGAGCCTGTTTCTGCAGTCTTAGACACCAACATTGTTTTAGACCTGTTCCTCTTCAGAGATACCGAAACCCAGGCGCTCAGTGACGCCCTGTCCCAATCCAAGCTTGTGTGGTTAGCGACTGCGGCGATGCGCGAAGAATTAGCGCGTGTTTTGGCGTATCCAAAAATAGCCAAGCGCATGGCGTTTTATGCGCTTGCTGCCGAAGACATTTTGAAGAAGTTTGATGCTGGTTCTCGCATCGTGGACGTTCCAATCAAAGCCAATGCCACGTGCAAAGATCCTGACGACCAAAAGTTCATTGACCTGGCAGTAGCACACGGCGCCATCTTGCTAAGCAAAGACCATGCGGTGCTGTGCATGGCCAAACGACTACGTGTTTTAGGTGTTGCCTATACCGGGCCTGCTGGCACCTTCACAAGCTCGGGGTGTTAACCCACACGCCCATAAAAGCCCAATCGCTCCGCATCACTGAACATCACATCTGGTTTTTCGTAATAGGAAAAAACGGCAATGAATCGCTCTACGCGACCCTCAACCGGCGTCACCCTATGGGCCGTGTTTTTCCCGCGAAATACATTGAGTGTTCCTGCATGAAGCCCAATGCGTTGGACCTGCGGGTCTCTTCCTTCTATGAGTGCTGCCACACCAGCGTAGTTCGGGTCGTTGGCAGAGCGCAGGTCCGTGCGGTACTCAAACTCACCCCCCATTTCAGGCGCTTGTAACAGCAAGGTGGTGGTGAACTCCGAGCGATCAAAGTGCCAATTGAGCGCTTCGCCAGCGCGGTAGGCCATGACATTCACGCTGGCCAGCGGGTCTTGCATCACATGCAACTCGGGCTTGCCCATGGTGGCGGCAAGAAAGCGGGCAAAGGGCGGGTATTGGTAAATGGACAACACCAAACTGTCCGAGATTTGATCGGCGCACAGGGTGTGGTTGATGGTCTCTACTTTGCGTAACGCGGGATGGTTAGGTTCAAGGCCAGGAATGTCGGGCTGGAAATAAATGTTGTGAAGGCGCTTGTGCGTATACGCGCGGGTGTCCATCACCGGCTTGATCTGGGCGACCAGTTTTTGGACGGCGTCTGGCCTCACAAATCCCTCTAAATTAAACATGCCCTGGGCTTCGAGTTCGGACACGGCCTGCGCGACCATGGCCTGCCACGCTTTGCTGCCTTCTTTGTCTAAGGGATAGCGGTCCAGGTCAAGAATATTTTTCATTGGTGTCTCTCCAAATAGGGATTCTTCAATGTAATTCACAATAAACTTATCCACAACAGGAAAAATACCTGTTACCCCATAAGAATATCTTTAGAAGAACGGATTGATGAGCACGAGAAAACTTCCCCCTTTGAACAGTGTGAAGGCGTTTGAGGCTGCGGCACGGTTAGGAAGCTTTGTTTTGGCGGCAGCCGAGTTGGGCGTTACTTCCGTGGCGGTGAGCCTGCAAGTGCGCAATCTGGAGTTTTATTTAGGCAAGCAACTTTTCACGCGCAAGGGCAACCGCTTGGCCCTGACCGACGCAGGTCAATCGGTGTACCCACAAACGGCCCGGGCCTTGGGGGATCTGGCCGCTATGGCGTGGCGCATCCAAGAGCGTGAGATGCGGGCCTTGTTGGTGGTGAGCGTGCCCTTCTCATTGGCGGATATTTGGCTGGCGCCCAAATTGGCCCTGTTCTTTGAAATATTTCCACACATGGCCATCGACATTCGCGTCGAGGATGATCCGGTCGATATCGCGCGCCATGGCATTGACCTGCGGGTAAGTTATGGCGACTACCACTACCCCGATCTAGACATCACCCGGCTCTTTCATGACGAGGTGGTTCCGGTTTGTACGCCTGAATTTAATTTCAAAAATGGCAGCAGTGCGGTTGACCTCACAACGATCCACGAGAGCGCGTTCATTCATACCAACTGGGGACCCAATTACGCGTCTCACCCCACATGGGGTGAGTGGTTTCAAAAGAGTGGAATTCAACGCCATCCCGAAGCATCAAGCGGCCGTCGGGTGGGGCTGTCGAGCTTAGCCATCTCTACGGCCCGAATGGGCTTGGGGATTGCGCTTGGGCAAAAGGAAATGGCGCGCCCAGACTTGGAGTCAGGACGGCTGATCGCCTTGTCCCCCGTAACGATTGCGCTGGGCTACCCGTATTGCGCCTTTGTTCCTAAGACCAAGGCACACAGAAAAGACATCAGCCAACTCTTGGAGCTGTTGGTAGGCTAAGGAGGCCGTCCTTAAAACGGAATATCGTCATCCATGTCGTCAAAGCCACTCGCAGGACGGGCTGCAGGGGCTTGGCGTGGGGCGGGCGCAGCGGCTGCAGCCCGGGGTGCGCTGGGCGCAGCGCGGCGTTGGCCGCCCTCGTCACCTTCGCTGGGGCCGCCCATACCTTCACGCCCACCGAGCAGTTGCAACTCTGTAGCAACAATGTCAACAGTGTTTTTTTCTACGCCGGCTTGGTCGGTGTATTTGCCGTATTTGAGGCGGCCTTCCACATAAATGGGGCGGCCTTTTTTGACGTATTCGCCTGCGATTTCTGCCAGGCGGTCGTAAAAGGTGACGCGGTGCCATTGGGTGTCTTCAATGGTCTCGCCGGTGTTTTTGTCTTTGCGTCGGCTGCTGGTGGCGATACTGACGTTGGCTACGGCCTGGCCTGAGGGCAGGTAGCGGATTTCGGGGTCGCGGCCGCAGTTGCCGACCAAGATCACTTTGTTGACTGATGCCATGGGTTTCTCCAGAATTGTTGTCGCATTATCCCGCCTTTAGGGCGCAATGTTTAGGAAGCCACCTTTGGCGCTTGCATTCCCCAGGCGACCCCGAGCCACGCCAGTATGGCCAGGCTGCTGAGCAAAAACAAGCCAGGTGCGCCCGCCGTTTTCACCACCCAACCGCCCACGGCGCCGCCGACAAAAAAACCCAAAGACTGCAAGGTGTTGTACACCCCTAAGGCGGTTCCGCGCGAGGCTACAGGCGCTAAGCGCGAGGCCATGCTGGGTTGACTGGCTTCGAGGATGTTGAAAGCGCAGAAAAACGCAAACAATAAAACCGCCAAAACGGGTAATGTCGGGGTATGGGTTGCCACAAACAGCAGCCCCATTTGTACTGCGCCAATCAATCCGACAGCCCATAAAAACACCGCTCGCAAATAGCCGCGTTTTTCTAAAGGGAAAAGCGTTGCGCCCATGACAAAAAAGGAGGCCAAGACCGCGGGCAAGTAAAGCGTCCAGTGGTGGTCTTTGTCCAAACCGGCTTGGACCATCATGGCTGGCAACGCCATCCACATGGACAGTTGAACCGCGTGCAAAACAAAGACGCCGAAATCCAGGCGCAAGAGCCCGGGGTGCGTCAACACCTCGCGCAGCCCCCCGCGACCAACCGCCACGTGCTCGGTGGGCTCAGGCGGAACCCACCAGACCACGACACCAATACCGGCAAGTGCCAAGACGGCGGTAATGGCAAACAAGCCATGCAAACCCACCACCGCGGCCAGCAAGGGCGACAGCACCAAAGACAAGGCGAACATCACACCAATACTGGCGCCCACCAAAGCCATGGCTTTGGTGCGCACCACGTCGCGGGTTTGGTCTGCCAACAGCGCGGTAACTGCCGCAGAGATAGCACCCGCGCCCTGCACCGAGCGGCCCACGACCAGCCAAAGCAAGGTGGGCGCCCAAGCGGCCAAGGCACTGCCCAAAGCAAAAATTACCAATCCCACCACCATTACGCGCTTGCGACCAAAGCGGTCCGAGGCCATGCCAAAGGGAATTTGAAGAATGCCTTGGGTGAGGCCGTAAATGCCCATGGCCAAGCCCACCCACGCTGCGTCGTCGCCGCCTGGGTATTGACGAGCCTCTAGTGCAAAAACGGGCAGCACCAGAAACAAACCCAGCATGCGCAAGGCAAAAATAGAGGCCAAAGACGCGCTGGCACGGCGCTCTAGGGGCAGCATGGCGGAGTTGGAAGATGCGGGGGCTGGGGGTGGAGACACGCAGGGGCTTTACAGAAGGTTGGAGCTTGGTATTGTGCCCCAGCGATAATGTTCGGTTTTGTCCTGCACGCACGTTTTGAACTCTCCCCACACTCCTTTTGATTTGGCTGGCGCGCTGGGCGAATCGCCGGACGCGTATTTAGGCGCAGTGCTACGGCAAGACCGGATCAGCGTGCGTGGAGCGCGCACGCACAACCTCAAAAACATCGACCTCGATATTCCGCGCAACCAGCTCGTGGTGATTACAGGCTTGAGTGGCTCAGGAAAATCAAGCCTGGCGTTTGACACCCTGTACGCCGAGGGCCAACGCCGCTACGTCGAGAGTTTGTCCACCTACGCGCGGCAGTTTTTACAGCTCATGGACAAGCCCGATGTGGACATGATCGAAGGCCTGTCGCCGGCCATCTCCATCGAGCAAAAAGCCACCTCCCACAACCCACGCTCCACGGTGGGCACGGTCACCGAAATTCATGACTATTTGCGGCTGCTGTTTGCCCGCGCAGGAACGCCTTTTTGCCCCGACCACGCTCTGGCTTTGCAAGCGCAAACGGTCAGCCAAATGGTCGATGCCGTTTTAGCCTTGCCGCTTGACACCCGCATCATGATCTTGGCGCCCATTGCGCGGGAGAAAAAGGGTGAATTCACGGACGTGTTTGCAGACATGCAAGCGCAAGGCTATGTGCGTTTTCGCTTGAACGGCAAGGTAGTTGAATTTGACGATTTGCCCGCACTGAAAAAAACCGAGAAACACGATATTGATGTAGTCATTGACCGACTCAAAGTGCGCCCCGAGTTGCAACAACGCTTAGCGGAGAGTTTTGAAGCTGCGCTGCGCTTGGCCAACGGGCGGGCGATTGCCCTGGAGATGGACAGCACTGACGCAGCGCCGGTGGAGCATTTGTTTAATGCCAAGTTTGCTTGCCCGGTTTGCAGTTATTCGATCAGCGAGCTCGAGCCGCGCTTGTTTTCTTTTAACTCGCCGGTGGGCGCGTGCCCGAGCTGCGACGGCTTAGGCCACCAAGATATTTTTGATGTGGCCCGCGTGGTGGCCTTTCCATCGCTGAGCCTGGCCAGCGGTGCCATCAAAGGCTGGGACCGGCGCAACGCGTATTACTTTTCAATGTTGGAGAGCTTGGCCAAGCACTACCGCTTTGACATTGACGCGCCGTTTGAATCTTTGGATGCGAC
>CANJNX010000008.1 GCA_947475495.1 Comamonadaceae bacterium
AGCCGCTAAAAAAGCCTAATCCGAAATACGTGAAAGGTTTTTATGTCTAATCCCGCGACCCTGCCAGCCACTCCAATTGATCTGCCCTTGTTGCCTTTGCGCGACGTGGTGGTGTTTCCGCATATGGTGATTCCCTTGTTTGTGGGACGCCCCAAGAGCATCAAAGCCCTCGAGGCTGCGATGGAATCCGAGCGGCGCATCATGTTGGTGGCCCAAAAGACGGCGGCTAAAGATGATCCCGTAATTTCTGACATGTTTGATGTCGGATGCGTCTCGACCATTTTGCAAATGCTCAAGCTGCCAGACGGAACAGTCAAAGTCTTGGTCGAAGGCCACCAGCGTGCAACTGTCAACAAAATTGAGGACGGCGAGTCTCACTTTGTTGCTAATGTCACCCCGATAGAACCGCCTGCCTTAGTTGCCGACGATGACAAAAAAATTGCCAGTGAAATTGAGGCCTTGCGCCGCGCAGTGATGCAGCAGTTTGACCAGTACGTCAAACTCAATAAAAAAATCCCGCCTGAAATTCTGACGTCGATCGCCAGTATCGATGACCCCGGGCGTTTAGCCGACACCATTGCCGCTCACTTGCCGCTCAAATTGGAAAGCAAGCAAACTGTTTTGGGCTTGTCTGCCGTCAAAGAACGCTTGGAAAATTTGTTTGAGCAAATTGAACATGAAGTCGACATCTTGAATGTCGACAAAAAGATCCGTGGTCGCGTCAAGCGCCAAATGGAAAAGAATCAGCGCGACTTTTACTTGAACGAACAAGTCAAAGCCATTCAAAAAGAATTGGGTGAGGGCGAAGACGGCTCGGATATTGAAGAGATCGAGAAAAAGATCAAAGCGGCCAAGATGCCCAAAGAGGCGCTAAAAAAAGCCGAGTCCGAACTCAAAAAACTCAAACTCATGTCGCCGATGTCGGCTGAAGCTACGGTGGTGCGCAACTACATTGACGTGCTGGCGGGGCTGCCCTGGACGGCTAAAACCAAAATCAAACACGACTTGGGTAATGCAGAAACAGTCCTTAACCAAGACCACTTCGGCTTAGATAAAGTCAAAGACCGTATCTTGGAATACCTTGCAGTTCAGCAACGCGTTGACAAAGTGAAAGCGCCAATCTTGTGTTTGGTCGGCCCTCCCGGGGTCGGTAAAACATCGCTGGGTCAATCGATTGCGAAAGCCACGGGTCGCAAATATGTGCGTATGGCTTTGGGTGGGATGCGAGACGAAGCAGAAATTCGTGGCCACCGGCGCACCTACATTGGAGCGATGCCCGGCAAGGTTTTGCAAAGCCTGGCCAAGGTTGGAACACGCAACCCTTTGTTCTTGCTCGATGAAATCGACAAACTCGGGACCGACTTCCGCGGTGACCCCAGCAGCGCGTTGTTAGAGGTCCTAGACCCCGAACAAAACCACAAGTTTGGCGACCACTATGTCGAAGTGGATTACGACTTGAGCGACGTGATGTTTGTTGCTACGTCCAACTCCATGAATATTCCTTCTGCATTGCTCGATCGGATGGAAGTGATCCGTTTGGCGGGCTATACCGAAGACGAAAAAACCAATATTGCAATTACGTATTTGCTGCCCAAGCAAATGAAAAATAACGGCGTGAAAGAGGCCGAATTGCAGATTGAAGATGCCGCGGTGCGCGACATCGTGCGCTACTACACCCGAGAGGCGGGTGTTCGCTCTTTAGAGCGTGAGCTGTCTAAGATTTGTCGCAAAGTCGTCAAAGGGTTGTTGCTTAAAAAACTCACGCCCAAAGTCATTGTGACGGCGGACAACTTGAATGACTACCTTGGCGTTCGCAAGTTCAGCTACGGCCGCGCTGAAGAGCAAAACCAAGTGGGCCAAGTCGTTGGCTTGGCATGGACAGAAGTGGGTGGCGACTTGCTAACCATCGAGGCGGCCGTGATGCCAGGAAAAGGGGTCATTACGCGCACTGGGTCCTTGGGCGACGTCATGAAGGAGTCTGTTGAAGCGGCCCGCACCGTGGTGCGCAGTCGCGCCAAACGCCTGGGTATCAAAGACTCGGTGTTTGAGAAAAAAGACATCCATATTCACGTGCCCGATGGCGCAACGCCAAAAGACGGACCCAGCGCAGGCGCTGCCTTGGCGACGGCCTTTGTATCGGCGCTCACCGGAATACCAGTTCGTGGCGATGTGGCGATGACCGGCGAGATCACTTTGCGTGGCGAGATCACTGAAATTGGCGGACTCAAGGAAAAATTGTTGGCTGCGCTGCGCGGTGGCATCAAAACTGTATTGATCCCAGAGACCAACGCCAAAGACCTGCAAGACATTCCTGGCAACGTGAAAAATGGATTGGAAATTATCCCTGTGCGTTGGATCGACAAGGTCTTGGAGCTGGCATTAGAGCGCCAGCCCGTTGCCTTGACCGAAGAGGAAATTGCGGCTTCTGAGGCCGTTGTAGCCACGGCGGTCCCGGTAGCCGAGGTACAGGGTTCGGTCAAGCATTAAGGGCTGTGGCGCTTGGTTTTTTTCGGAAGAGCCTCCCAAATCCCAAAAAAATACGCTACAATTCTTTCATTGAAATGCGGGAATAGCTCAGTTGGTAGAGCGCAACCTTGCCAAGGTTGAGGTCGAGAGTTCGAGACTCTTTTCCCGCTCCAAATTCCGAAAGGGAAGCCCAGTGCTTCCCTTTTTTGTTAGGTCATATAGCTCATTGTGAGTGGCGCGGTAGCAAAGCGGTTATGCCCCGGATTGCAAATCCGGTTAGTCCGGTTCGACTCCGGACCGCGCCTCCAGAAATTGTTGGTCTTTAAGGACCAAGCTGCCCGAGTGGTGAAATAGGTAGACACATCGGACTTAAAATCCGCCGCTTCGTGAATAACGGGCGTACCGGTTCGATTCCGGTCTCGGGCACCATTGCTTAGTTAAGGCCATACCAAAGTCGCACTCCATGCGGAGCTGATTTATTCCTTAATCCAATGCCGCAACTACAATCAGCTCCCTATGTCTAGTCACAACTCCCCTTTTGAAATTCACGTCCACGGGCAAGTGGCTTTGCGGGTAGAAGTGACCTTGAGTGATGTACAGGATGCGCTCAAGCCGCTATGGAAATATGCGGGTGCGCGGTCGATGGCGGATGCTGTGGATAGTTATTACGAGGACGAGCCGGGCATTGTTTTTGTCGCGCAAGAGCACTTACTGCAGATGTGTTGGACCGTGGCAGGCGATGAAGATTTCCGGCAAGCGCTGGATGAGATGTGCATGAATCTCAACGAACTTGCCGCGGTGGGCGCTGCCATTGAAGTCACGTTTTACGACGCTGACTTTGAAGAGGATGAGCACCAGTCAGAGAGCGACTCACGCGATGATTTTGTCATGCTGTTTGTGGGCCCCAATCCGGCCGCCATCATGCAAGTCCAGCGGGATATCTTGGTGCAAGACGTGGTGAATTTGATGGAGCGCCATTTCGATGGCGCCGAATTAAGTGGCGTGGTCGCTGAAGTTGATAAGCTTTTCGTGCATCGATTTGACGCGTTGGTCAGTTCGCTTGAAATTGGGAAACCCCCTAGAGGCTCTGGCGGCTCCAGTGGAAATTTTGGCAGCGGACACGGTGGCGGGCGCAAGCCGCGCCACCTGCACTAAACGGCCAAGGCCAGACCGTTCAATTAACAACCCCGCGTAATCGGCATTTCTACGGGTTTGGGGTTCAGGGCATATTTACCGAGTTCGAGTTTGGCAATCGCATTGCGGTGGACTTCATCGGGGCCGTCTGCAAAACGCAAGGTGCGGGCATTGGTGTAGCTGTAAGCCAGCGGGAAGTCATCGCACATGCCGGCCCCGCCGTGAACTTGCATGGCCCAGTCAATCACTTCACACGCCATATTGGGCGCCACCACCTTGATCATGGCAATCTCATTTTTTGCAAACTTATTGCCCGCCTTGTCCATCATCCATGCCGCTTTGAGCGTGAGCAGTCGGGCCATATCGATTTTGCAGCGGGATTCGGCAATACGCTCTTGGGTGACGGTTTGCGCGGCAATCGGCTTACCGAAAGCGACGCGCGACGAAGCGCGCTTGCACATCAGCTCCAATGCCCGCTCTGCCAATCCAATTAAGCGCATGCAGTGGTGAATTCGGCCAGGGCCAAGGCGGCCTTGGGCGATTTCAAAGCCGCGTCCTTCACCTAGCAAGATGTTGCTCACTGGTACGCGGACATTTTCAAATAGCACTTCCATGTGGCCATGGGGCGCGTCGTCATAGCCAAAGACATTCAAGGGGCGCACCACGGTAATGCCTTTGGTGTTAGCGGGCACCAAGACCATGCTTTGCTGCGAATGGCGAGCCGCTTCAGGGTCGGTTTTGCCCATGACGATGTAGATCGCGCAGCGGGGGTCACCTGCGCCTGACGTCCACCACTTGCGGCCGTTGATGACGTATTCATCGCCGTCACGCTCAATGCGGGTGGCAATATTGGTGGCATCGCTTGAGGCGACGTCAGGTTCTGTCATCGCAAAGGCCGAACGAATTTCACCGGCCAGCAAGGGCTTGAGCCAGCGTTTTTTGTTTTCGTCTGAGCCGTAACGTGCAATGGTTTCCATATTGCCGGTGTCTGGTGCGGAGCAGTTGAAAACCTCGCTTGACCACATCACCCGGCCCATGATTTCTGCCAAGGGAGCGTACTCCTCGTTGGTCAAACCTGCGCCGTGGTAGCCCGAGGCTTCTGCGCTGTCCACCGGTAAAAAGAGGTTCCACAGGCCTGCGCTCTGGGCTTTGACTTTGAGCTTTTCAATCGTTTGAAGCGGAGTCCAGCGCTTGCCTGCTGCTGTGTTGGCAATGATCTCTGCGTGGTAGGCCGCTTCTGCTGGATAGATGTGCTCGTCCATAAAGGCCAACAGCTTGGCTTGCAAGGCCTGGGTCTTGGGTGAAAATTCGAAGTCCATGGTGTCTCCTGTCAGTGTGAATGTGATTTTTGAGCGAATTGCCAGGCCAGTTGGGCCAAAGGCTTGGCACCCGCCGCCGAGCTGACGGCTTGTGCGCTAGACGCGGTGCCGTCTTCCACGCGTTTGGCAATGCCTTGCAAGATGGCGGCAATACGGAACATGTTGTAAGCCATGTAGAAATTCCAGTCGGCTTGCAATGCTTGCGGCGTGACTTGGAGGGTGTGAGCGCAGTACATGGCAATGTATTCTTCTTGGGTGGGAATACCCAAGGCTTTGACATCAATTCCTGCAATCCCACGAAAACTTCCCGGAGGAATATTCCAGGCCATCGCGTGGTAACTAAAGTCGGCTAAGGGGTGCCCCAAGGTGGAAAGTTCCCAATCAAGAACGGCAAGTATTTTTGGCTCAGTAGGGTGAAAAATCAGGTTATCCAGGCGAAAGTCTCCGTGCACAATGCCCACCATGTTCTCAGCGCGGGCCATGGCCGGTATGTGCTGGGGAAGCCACGCGATGAGCGCGTCCATCTCTGGGATGGGCTGTGTCACCGAGGCAATGTATTGCTTGCTCCAGCGGCCAATTTGGCGCTCAAAATAATTGCCTGGCTTGCCATAACTCGCCAAACCACGTTCAGCAAATGCAACGCCGTGCAATGCCGCAATGACCCGGTTCATTTCTGCGTAAATGGCACTGCGCTGCGCGGGCTTCATACCTGGAAGGGTTTGATCCCAAAGGATGCGGCCTTCAATGAATTCCATGACATAAAAGGCCCGTCCAATAACAGCTTCGTCTTCGCACAAACAGTGCATTTTTGGAACGGGGACCGCGGTTCCGTACAGGCCTTGCATGACCGCAAATTCGCGCTCAATGGCGTGAGCTGAGGGCAGAAGTTTGGCCACAGGGCCCGGTTTGGCCCGCATGACATAACTCTTGCTGGGAGTGATGAGCTTGTAGGTAGGGTTGCTTTGCCCGCCCTTGAATGACTCTACCGTCAGGGGACCTGCAAATCCTGGTAAGTGCAGATCCAACCACTGCGAGAGCGCTGCAATGTCAAAGGCTTGTTTCTCCGATACCGCACGGGTGCCTACAAAATGGTCAAAGTCGCTCATGGTGTGAGGGTGTGTTGCTAAGTGTCAAGTGAAAAAAAGTTTAAATATCTGCATCCGCAATTCGCATCAGCGCGTCTCGGTCACGCACCACCAGGCCACCGGGCTCAATGCGAATGGTGTCCTCGCGTTCCATCGATTTGAGTTCTTGGTTCACTCTTTGGCGCGATGCGCCAAGCAACTGGGCGAGTTCTTCTTGTGCCAGTTGCAAACCAATGCGAACCTCGCTGCCGTCGCTAAGGGAAGGGATGCCGTAGCTGCGGACCAAATGCAAGAGTTGTTTAGCCAACCGGGCACGCAGGGGCAGGGTGTTGAGGTCTTCTACCAAACCGTAGAGCTGGCGAATGCGCCGGGCATGAAGTCGCAGGAGGGCTTCGTAAAGTTCAACATGGTTGGCTAGGATTTTTTTGAAGTCTGCTTTGGCAACGCACAAGGTCGTGCTTTCGCCGTGGGCATAGGCGTCATGGGTGCGCCGGTCACCATCAAAAATCGACACATCGCCAAACCAAATGCCGGGCTCGACGTAGGTCAAGGTAATTTGTTTGCCTGAAATGGAGGTTGAGCTGACCCGAATCGCCCCTTTGGCGCAGGCCACCCATTCTTCGGGCGGTTCCCCCCGCGCGGCAATGAGATCGCCATCGTTGTGTCGTTTGACGTAGGCGCACCGCAGGATATCGTGCTTTAAAGACGGCGAGAGTGTGGAAAACCACCGCCCTGCGTTGATCGCAGAGCGTTCTTCAATTGTGAGAATGGGTTCATCCATGGGGAAACTTGGCTACTTCGGTTCTCATTGAGGGATGGTGCATTGTGACCTCCTTGTTGCAATTCAGGGGTGGGTTTTGTCACCTTCGTGTCTGCGTAAGGGCCCCACAACCCTTGCTCCACTTTGCGCTATGGCTGGGTCACCGGTGGTTTTGTAGTGCGCCTGGATTCACAATATTGGTCGGAAATCCTTGGATAAACCGCACCACGTTGTCAAATGCGGCACCAAAGAGAAGTTCGTAATGTTCTTGTTCGACATATCCGATATGGGGTGTGCAGATGCAGTTTTCTAAACGCAACAGGGCTTGACCCTGCAAGATGGGTTCCACTTCATAGACATCTACCGCAGCCAGGCCGGGGCGTCCGCGGTTCAAGCCGCCTATGAGTGCATCGGGCTCAATGAGCTCCGCACGGGATGTGTTGACCAACAAAGAAGTGGTTTTCATTGCTGAGAGATCGGCGTTTTTAACGATGCCTTTGGTGGCTTCGGTGAGCTTCAAATGCAAGGATAAAACATCGCATTGTTCAAAAAATTCGGTTTGGTTAGAGGCGCAAAGATATCCGTCTGCCAGGGCTTTTTCCCTTGACGTGGCACTTCCCCAAACCACGGTTTGCATTCCAAATGCTTTGCCATAAGCGCTCACCAATTGACCAACCCGCCCGTAGCCCCAAATACCGAGTGTTTTTCCAGCCAGTTGGGTGCCTAATCCAAAGTTAGGCGGCATGGTGCCCACCTTTAATCCGGATTGTTGCCAAGCTCCATGTTTTAAATTCCCGATGTACTGGGGCAGGCGGCGCATGGCGGCCATGATGAGAGCCCACGTCAGTTCAGCTGCAGCAAGCGGCGAACTCTTTCCTTCTGCTACAGCAATGCCGCGCTCGGTGCAGGCGTCCACATCGATGTGGGAGCCGACCGAGCCTGTTTGCGCGATGAGTCTGAGTTTGGGGAGTTTTTCAACCAATTGCCTCGAAATATGGGTTCTCTCGCGGTTGAGAACAATGACTTCGGCATCTTTGAGGCGCACGGTAAGTTGGCCCAGTCCTTTGACTGTGTTGGTGTAAACCTTCGCATGGAAGGGGTCAAGTTTGCTGGCGCAATGTAATTTGCGCACAGCATCTTGGTAGTCGTCAAGAATCACAATATGCATAGAACGGATTGTGCCCGTTCCAATTGGAATTCTGACGCAGGGCAAGCCCTGTTTTTATGCCATTGCAGATTCGCGTTGTGCCAAGCGGTCTAATTCAGCGCAGATGTCGGCAATGCAGCCGGAGATAATCATTCGACCGACGCTGCTGCGGGCTTGGCCGGCTTCAACCACGCGAACAATTCGCAAGGCTTTTCTTTGTTGGTGAAAGGCGCTGCGTTGGTTGGTTTTGGCGCTCGGATAGGTGGGGAATTTCATTTCAAACTTTCGGTATTTGAGAAAAATAAGTCAGCAAAATTACATCAACATGGTGTTGCGAATGAGGCCGACAGCCAGCCCTTCGATCTCAAACGGTTCGCCGGGTTCAACGATGATGGTTTGAAAATCTGGATTTTCAGGATGCAGCTCAATCACTTCCTTGTTGCGGCGAAAGCGTTTGACGGTGACTTCTTCGCCAATACGTGCCACGATAATTTGTCCGTTTTTCGCTTCTTTGGTGGATTGAACCGCCAGTAAATCGCCGTCCATGATTCCTGCATCACGCATGGACATGCCGCGTACTTTGAGTAAATAGTCGGGCTGGCGTTGAAATAAGCTGTTTTCTACGTAATAGGTTTGGTCTACATGCTCTTGCGCCAGGATGGGCGAGCCGGCTGCGACACGACCAATCAAGGGCAAGGCCAGTTGCGCAAGCCCGGGAATGGGCAAGTCGTATTGTTTAGACCGGGAGGCCTGTAAGCTACGCAAGGCTTCACCCAATAGGCGGATGCCGCGGGAGGTCCCGCTGACGAGCTCAATCACCCCTTTACGCGCGAGGGCTTGGAGATGTTCCTCAGCGGCGTTGGCTGATTTAAAACCGAGTTCCGTGGCGATTTCAGCGCGGGTGGGGGGCGCACCGGTTCGGGAGATGGCACTTTGAATGAGTGAAAGAATTTGCTGTTGACGTGCAGTCAGCTTGGGGCTTTCGAGCATACTGGCTCCTGGTTCAGGTTTTAAGGCCTGTGGTTTTAAACACACTGTTTTTATAAACAGTATGTGTATTTTTATACAGTTTTATTTTTTTTGCAAGAGGAAGTTGATCTGATGCAACAACGTGTGGTTTTTTTGGGTACAGGGGGAACGATTGCCGGTCAGGCTCAGTCGTCCGAAGACAACGTCAGCTACCAAGCCGCTCAAATTGAGGTCGGCCAGCTCTTGGAGGCTATTCCAGGGCTCAAGGGACAACTGCGGGGGGCTATATTGCATTCGGAGCAGGTCTTCCAACGCAATAGCAAAGACCTTGATCCCAGCCATTGGCAACAATTGCAGGGCCGGGTGGTTCATTATTTGAGCCAAGCCGATGTGCAGGCCATCGTGATCACCCATGGAACGGACACGGCAGAGGAAACGGCCTATTTCTTAGCCCGAACGGTTCCAGCAGCCCTGTTGCGCTTAAAACCAGTTGTTTTGACCTGCGCGATGCGGCCTGCAACATCCGCCCAGTCCGATGGCCCCCAAAACATGGTGGATGCGCTTTGTGTTGCCACCAGCCTCGGGGCGCATGGCGTGTTGTTGGTGTGTAGTGCCACAGTGCACAGTGCTTTACGCGTTCAAAAAGTCCATCCTTACCGTCTTGATGCTTTCGACTCGGGCGAGGCGGGGCCCGTGGGCGTTGTGGAAGAGGGGCAATTGCGGCTATTTGGGGCTTGGCCTGAGTTGCTGGAAACGGTTGTCCATCACGCTTTAAGCCCCCTGGCGTCACCTAAGCGCGATTGGCCCAGGGTTGAGATTGTGACGAGCCACGCCGGTGCAAATGGCGCAGTGGTTAGGGCGATGTGTGCGCAACCCTCGGCGAGTGAAAGTCCCTTGCGCGGTATCGTTATAGCTGGAACGGGCAATGGCGATATTCACCATGATTTAGAACAGGCTTTGCATGACGCCCAATCCAAGGGTGTGCGGGTCATTCGAACCAGCCGTTGCGCTACAGGCAGCGTGGTGTTGGCGCAACCGAACAACACGGAGCCTCCCTTATTGGAAGCGAGTCCGCTTTCGGCGGTCAAAGCGCGGATTGCCTTGATGTTGGAATTGTTGGAGGCGTGAGTTAAGGCGTCGTTTTGAACGGCGCCCCGCTCAATTTTGCGCCAGCCTTGATGCCCTTTTTTGTAAACCAGCCTTGATTGACTTCAAGCACGTAGCGTACTGGCTTGGTGGAGCAGTGTGATTCGGTGGTGTTGGCCTGCATGTCTTCTAAATTGACTACCGTCCCATCGTCTGCCACAAACGCAGCAGTCAGTGCTAGCAGCGTGTTTTTCATCCAAAAGCACTGCTTGGAAGGTGCGTTGAAAACGAAAAGCATCCCTTCGTTTGGAGGCATTTCTTTTCTGAACATCAGGCCAATGGCATGTTCCTCAGCCGTGCGGGCGACTTGGGCATCAATTTGATGGATTCCTGCCGACAGTATGGTGCGCGGTAAGTTGAGTTGGGCTTGCCCCTGGGCCACAACGGGTGCGGACACCACAAGTGCTATCGCAAAAGCAAGGAGGTGAAATTTTTTCATAGGTGCATTGTGATGTAACTAAAGCATTAGGCTGGATTTTTCAAGGGGATGGGTGCCTGGTTTTGACAGAATCCAGTAATTATTCCCGACTAAAATCCCCCTACCGAGTCGGCGGCTGCGTTTAGGCGGGGCCCAACCCA
>CANJNX010000009.1 GCA_947475495.1 Comamonadaceae bacterium
CAAACGCAATGGGCGTCCAAATAGCAAGGCTCAACATTCCCATTTTTCTTATTCCTTATTTGTTGAGCCAGACGAAATACGTCATCAGCACAAAAATACCCAAAATCATGACCAAGGCGTAGTGGTACAGATAGCCGGACTGCAAATGACGCACTTTGCTAGAAATCCAGCCCACCACGCGCCAAGAGCCGTTGACCAAGAAGCCATCGATCAAAGTGCGGTCACCGCCCTTCCAAAGTCCGGTACCCAACAAACGTGCGCCACGCGCCAAGATGTTTTCATTGAACCAGTCAAGAAAGTATTTGTTTTCCAAAAGGACGACCAAGGGCCGCAAGATTCGGGCAAAAGCTGTCGGTACCGCAGGGTTGATCAAATACATATACCAAGCTGATACGACACCGGCCAAAGCCAACCAGAAAGGTGCCGTGGACAAGGCATGTATTGCCATAGCAACTGGGCCGTGGAATGCGTGGGAAAGTTCTTGCATCACCGGATGCTTCTCAGCGTTCACAGCGATTGCACCTTTGAAAAATTCTCCAAACAGCATGGGCTCAATCGTCATGAATCCAATCACTACCGAGGGAATCGCCAAGAGCACCAAGGGAACCCATACGACCCAAGGGGATTCGTGGGGTGCATGGTCATTTGCATGGCCGTGGTCATCATGGTGCGCATGATGGTGGCTGTCAGGGTTTTGGTCGTAACGCTCTTTGCCATGAAAGACCAAGAAGTACATGCGAAAGGAATAAAACGCGGTCACAAAAACGCCAGCCAGCACCGCAAAGTGGGCAAAACCTGCCGCAGGCAAATGGCTCTCTGCGACGGCTTCAATGATGCTGTCTTTCGAATAGAAGCCTGAGAAGAACGGCGTACCTATCAAGGCCAAAGAACCCAGCAAGGAGGTGATCCACGTAATCGGCATGTACTTGCGAACGGCGCCCATCCAACGAATATCTTGGTTGTGGTGCATACCCATAATGACCGAACCCGCACCCAAGAACAACAAGGCTTTAAAGAATGCATGCGTCATCAAATGGAATACAGCCACAGAGTAGGCCGAAGCACCGAGCGCGACCGTCATGTAGCCCAGTTGGGACAAGGTGGAGTAAGCAACCACCCGCTTAATGTCGTTTTGAATGATGCCCAGAAATCCCATGAACAAGGCCGTGATCGCACCAATGACCAAAATAAAGTTCAGCGCCGTATCGGACAACTCAAACAACGGCGACATGCGGGCCACCATAAAGATGCCTGCGGTCACCATCGTGGCAGCGTGAATCAACGCAGAAATAGGCGTTGGGCCTTCCATCGAATCGGGCAACCACACATGCAAAGGAAACTGGGCAGATTTACCCATGGCACCAATGAAGAGGCAAATACAAATCACAGTGACCAGCATCCAGTCGGTGCCCGGCAGTGTGAAAGCACTGAGCTCGGCCGACTTGGCAAAGGCTTCGGTGTAATTGAGCGTTCCTGCATAGGCTGCGATCAATCCAATACCTAAGATAAATCCAAAGTCACCCACACGGTTGACCAAGAAGGCCTTCATGTTGGCAAAGATGGCACTGGGCTTGTTGAACCAAAACCCAATCAACAAGTACGACACCAAACCTACTGCTTCCCAGCCAAAGAAAAGCTGCAGCATGTTGTTGCTCATCACCAGCATCAACATAGAGAAAGTAAACAAGGAAATATAGGCAAAGAAGCGGTTGTATCCCTCGTCCTCTTTCATATAGCCAATGGTGTAAATGTGAACCATCAAAGAGACAAAAGTAACCACACACATCATCATGGCGGTCAATCCATCCACCATGAATCCAATTTCCATTTTCAATCCACCCACCACCATCCAGGTGTAGAGCGTTTCATTGAGACGCGCGCCATCTTGAATGACGCTTTGCAGTGTCATTGCTGACAACACAAAAGCCAACAGGACGCCCGCAATGGTCAGGCTGTGGGTGACTTTGCGTCCGATCCAATTGCCACCAAATTGCGTACCAAAAATACCAGCCAAGGCGGCTCCCACCAAGGGGGCCAAAGGAACGGCTAAAAGCGTTGCCGTATTGAGGGTTTGACTCATCTTGTTGTTAACCCTTGAGCGTATTGAGTTCGTCCACGCTGATGCTGGAACGACTTCTGAACAGCAAGACCAAAATGGCCAAGCCAATTGCCGACTCGGCTGCTGCCACTGTCAGAATGAAGAACACAAAAACTTGCCCGTGCATATCGTGCAAGTAATGGGAGAAGGCAACGAAATTCGTATTGACTGCCAAGAGCATGAGCTCAATGGCCATGAGCAAGACGATGAGGTTGCGGCGATTGAGGAAAATGCCAACCACTGAGAGCGCGAAGAGCATCGCACCCAGGGATAAAAAGTGTCCAAGGGTCAGAGTCATACTTTGGTCTCCGTTGGGGCTGCTTCAGTGGGATCTGGTGACACCTGCGTGGCCTGCATTTTCAAAACTGTCATGCGGTCTGCCGCTTTGACTCGCACCTGGTCACCGGGGCTGACATATTTGCTGTCCTTGCGCGCACGCAGGGTCAAAGCGATGGCGGCGATCATGGCAACCAACAAAATAGCTGCCGCGATTTCTAAGGGGTAAAGGTACTGGGTGTAAATGAGCTTGCCCAGCTGCTGGGTATTGGACAAGCCACCAGGCGCTTGTGAGATAACAGAAGGATCTTCCACCACCCGAAAGCCACCCATCAACACCGCTGCCATTTCAAGCGCAATCACAACGCCAACCAATGCTGCGAGAGGAAAGTGGGTCCAAAAGCCGGCACGCAGGTTTTCAACGTTGATGTCCATCATCATCACGACAAACAAAAACAGCACCATCACAGCGCCCACATACACCAAAACCAAGGTAATAGAGAGAAATTCTGCTTCCAAAAGCATCCAAATCATGGACGCTTGGAAAAAAGTCAAGACCAGAAACAAAGCAGCGTGCACGGGGTTGCGCGCAGTAATAACCCGAAACGCAGCAAACAGCAAAACCGCTGAGAATGCGTAGAAAAGACCGGTGGTGACACTCATGGTTCAAACTCTTTCTTGGGGCAGTTCAGCGGTATTTCGCATCTGCCTGCTTGTTGGCAGCGATTTCAGTTTCATAGCGGTCACCGACTGCCAACAACATCTCTTTGGTGAAATACAAATCGCCGCGTTTTTCGCCGTGGTATTCCAGGATATGGGTTTCGACAATCGAGTCCACAGGGCAACTCTCTTCACAAAAGCCGCAAAAAATACATTTCGTGAGGTCAATGTCATAGCGTGAAGTTCGCCGCGAACCATCGGCTCGCACGTCCGACTCAATCGTGATGGCCATCGCAGGGCAAACGGCTTCGCACAATTTGCAGGCAATGCAGCGCTCTTCCCCATTTTCGTAGCGGCGCAGAGCGTGCAAACCCCTAAAGCGAGGAGACAAAGGGGTTTTTTCTTCCGGAAATTGAACGGTGATCTTTTTACGGAAAGCGTAGCGGCCGGTCAGCGCCATCCCCTTGAGTAACTCCACAAGCAAAAAGCTATAGAGAAAATCTTTCAAGGAAAAGGCCGATGGCTTGTAAGCAACAGAGTTTGAAGACATGGGGTTCTCTTACTTCCAAATGTTCAGGGAAGTCTGCATCCAGACACCGATAACAATGAGCCACACGAGCGTCACGGGGATGAAAACTTTCCAACCCAAACGCATGATCTGGTCGTAGCGAAACCGCGGGAACGTGGCGCGCACCCAAATAAACAAGCTCACCACCGCACAGGTTTTCACGCCCAGCCAGATCCATCCGGGAATCCAGTCCAGCGCAGCCACCGGTGACAACCATCCGCCTAAAAACATGATGGCCGCCAAAATAGAAACCAGCCACATATTGGCGTATTCAGCCAGATAAAACATGGCGTAAGACATACCCGAGTACTCCACCATGTGCCCAGCCACAATTTCCGCCTCACCTTCAACCACGTCAAAAGGATGGCGGTTGGTTTCAGCCATGCCAGAGATCACATACACCACAAATATCGGCAGCAAAGGCAACCAATTCCATGACAGAACACCCACACCGGCATCGACAAAGACGCCTTTGCCTTGGGCCAATACGATGTCAGTCATGTTCATGCTGCCCGTGACCATTAAGACCACGACAAGGCAAAAGCCCATGGCAATTTCGTAGCTGACCATTTGCGCCGATGCGCGCAATGCACCTAAAAAAGCGTACTTGGAATTCGATGCCCAACCTGCAATAACGACGCCATAGACTTCCATGGAAGTAATGGCCATCACAAAAAGCAAGCCCGCATTGACATTGGCCAAGGCCACTTCCGGGCCAAAGGGAATCACCGCCCACGCAGCCATGGCAGGCATGATGGTCAGCACGGGGCCAATGAAAAACAAACCTTTGTTCGCCGCAGCGGGAACCAGGATTTCTTTGGTAAGCAACTTCAGCGCATCCGCGATGGGTTGCAACAAACCCCAGGGGCCTACGCGATTGGGGCCGATACGCACTTGCATCCAACCTAAAAACTTACGCTCCCAAAGCGTCAAATAGGCCACTGCGCCCATCAGCGGGAGCACCAGCACCACAATTTTCATCAAGGTCCACAAAACAGGCCACACCACAGTGATCCACCAAGCGCTTGGGGACGCATGCAATCCGAAGTTGTAAACGGTATCGATCATGCCAATACCTCCTGTGCACTCGGCTCGCTACGCGCATCCGCTGTCATTTGCAGTGAACTTGCACGGCGCACGGTGGAGTCCAGTTGGTAAATTCGCGCAACGCAAGGTTCTGACACCTCGGTAACCAACGCCGTCGGTGCAGTGCCCGCATTGCTCAAGCGCTCAGCAGGTAAATGGCTAGGCACGACACCACCAAACACTTCTTGCAAAACCTCTTGTGCGGACTCGTACTCAAAACCAGGGACTTTCATGGTGTTGGCAATCACGCGCAACACTTTCCAAGCCGGGCGTGTTTCTCCCAAGGGTTTGACAACCGCGTGGAAACTTTGTACTCGGCCTTCGGCATTGACAAAAGTGCCCGGTGTTTCAGTGAATGGGGCGATAGGCAAAATCACATCGCAACAGTCTTTGTTCGCCTTAAACGCCCCCATTCCAACCACCATCTCGGCCTTGGCCAAAGCAGTGACTGCGCCCTGCCCTTGGGCGCTGTCAAATTCAGGCTCTGTGTGAAGCAGGAAAACCGCCTTCAGCCCGCCATTGATCATTTGCTGCGCATTCAAACCTGAATCACGCGGCATAGCACCGACAAATTGCGCACCGACCGTGTTAGCTGCTTCTGTGAGGTAACCCACAGACGCTCCGGTGTGTTGGGCAATCCAATGGGCCACAGCCAACAGGGCCGTGGCATGGGCATGGTGGGCTGCCGCATTACCCAATAAGACAGCCTTGCGTTCGCCGCCAAGCAGAGACTTTGCAATCGCTTGGGCTTGGGGCGTTACGGGTGCTGCGTAAGGACTGGCAACCTGCGTTTGCTCTGCAACGGCATGGGCCACACTTTGCAAGGCAACCAACCACTGCGCCGCTGGCAAGGCCACATCGCTTGCGATGGGCATGGCCCACTGGCTAGCGGAAGATCCGATCGAATGAATTGCACAACCTGACTTTGCTGCTTGGCGCAAGCGCTGGGCAAAGAGTGGATGGTCTTTGCGAAGATCAGAGCCCACAATCAGTGCACGCTGCATGGTGGTCAAGCTAGCGATTGTGGTCCCCAACGTACGCACGCCCTCATGGGCCGCGAAATCGGCGTTGCGCAAACGGTAATCGATGTTTTCGCTGCCCAAACCACGCATGAGTTTGCCAGCCAAATACAACTCTTCTAAGGTACTGTGCGGGCTGACCAAGGCACCAATGGAGGCTGCTCCATGGTTGTGTTTGATTTGTTTTAAGCCATTGGCAATGTATTCCAGCGCGGTCTGCCAGTCGACCGTTTCCCATTTGCCACCATGCTTGATCATGGGAACGGTTAACCGCTCATCAGAGTTCAAGGCTTCATAGGAAAAACGGTCTCTGTCGGCAATCCAGCATTCGTTGACGGCTTCATTCTCCAGCGGAACCACACGCATCACTTTGTTGTTCTTGACTTGAACAATCAAATTAGACCCGGTGGAATCGTGAGGGCTGATCGATTTACGGCGGGACAATTCCCAGGTTCTGGCGCTATAGCGGAAGGGTTTGCTGGTGAGTGCACCAACCGGGCAAATATCGATCATGTTTCCGGAGAGCTCGGAGTCCACCGTTTGGCCGACAAAGGTTTCAATCTCTGCATGTTCACCCCGGTGCGACATGCCTAACTCCATCATGCCTGCGACTTCTTGGCCAAAGCGAACACAGCGGGTGCAGTGGATGCACCGGCTCATTTCCTGCATGCTGATCAAAGGACCAATGTCCTTCACCGCAACCACACGCTTGTCTTCCTCGTAACGAGAACTTGATCCACCGTAACCGACGGCCAAGTCTTGCAACTGGCATTCACCGCCTTGGTCGCAGATGGGGCAATCCAGCGGGTGGTTGATGAGCAAGAACTCCATGACCGACTGCTGCGCCTTGATGGCTTTGTCGCTCTTGGTGTGAACCACCATACCTTGCGTCACGGGCGTGGCGCACGCAGGCATGGGTTTGGGGGCTTTTTCAACATCTACCAAACACATGCGGCAATTGGCCGCAATGCTGAGCTTCTTGTGGTAACAAAAATGGGGAATGTAGGTGCCCGCTTTTTCAGCTGCATGCATCACCATGCTGCCTTCAAGCACTTCTACTTTCTTGCCGTCGAGTTCAATTTCAACCATGGGAAGCCACCGATTAAACGTAAGCACCGACCATGCAGGTCTTGTGCTCCACGTGGTATTCAAATTCATGCCGGAAATGCTTGAGCATGCCCTTCACTGGCATGGCTGCTGCGTCACCCAAAGCGCAAATAGTGCGCCCCATGATGTTGCCAGCCACGCTGTCGAGCAAGTCCATATCGCTGGGGCGACCGTGGCCGTTTTCAATCCGGTCCACCATGCGCCACAACCACCCAGTGCCTTCGCGGCAAGGCGTACATTGCCCACAGGATTCGTGGGAATAAAAGTAGGACAAGCGTTGCAAAGACTTCACCATGCAGCGCGAGTCGTCCATCACAATCACTGCGCCAGAGCCCAACATCGAACCTGACTTGGCGATGGAGTCGTAGTCCATGGTGGTGTCCATCATGATGGCCGCAGGCAAGACTGGGGCTGACGATCCCCCAGGAATCACCGCTTTGAGTTGGCGGCCTGCGCGCACACCCCCTGCGAGCTCCAAGAGCGCAGCAAAAGGCGTTCCCATGGGTACTTCGTAGTTTCCAGGGCGCTCTACGTCACCGCTCACGGAAAATATTTTGGTGCCACCGTTATTGGGCTTGCCGCACGCTAGATACTCGGCGCCACCGTTTCGGATAATCCAAGGAACGGCTGCAAATGTTTCAGTGTTGTTGATGGTGGTGGGCTTGCCATACAAACCAAAGCTGGCAGGAAAAGGCGGCTTAAACCGAGGCTGGCCTTTTTTTCCTTCCAAAGACTCCAATAAAGCGGTTTCTTCTCCGCAAATATAGGCGCCAAAGCCGTGCGAAGCGTGCAACTGAAAACTAAAGCTGCTGCCCAAGATGTTGTCACCCAACATCCCAGCGGCACGTGCTTCATCTAAAGCCGCTTCAAAGCGCTCGTAGGTTTGGAAAATTTCGCCATGGATGTAGTTGTATCCCACATTAATGCCCATGGCGTAGGCAGCAATCGCCATGCCTTCAATCACACTGTGGGGATTGAATTGCATGATGTCGCGGTCTTTGCAGGTTCCGGGCTCACCCTCATCTGAATTGCACACGAGGTATTTTTGGCCCGGAAACTGGCGTGGCATGAAACTCCATTTCAAGCCCGTAGGAAAACCCGCGCCCCCGCGACCGCGCAAACCCGATTCCTTCACCGTGGCGATCACCTGGTCTTGGCTGAGGCCCTCGCCCCCATCCTTGCCCAAAATTTTGCGCAAGGCTTGGTATCCACCGCGCGCCTCATAGGCCTTCAGGCCCCAATTGCTTCCGTCCAAACCCGCCATGATTTGCGGATGGATATGGCGGCCATGGAAAGAAGATTCCTGACCCGTTGCCTGAAATTGGGCTAATAACTGATCTGTATTCATTGGCTTGCACCTGCTTTTTTCAGCCCATCAATCAACTGGTCTAGCTTGTCATTGCTCATAAAGCTGCACATGGTTCGGTCATTGACCAATAAAACGGGCGCATCAGCGCAAGCGCCTTGGCATTCGCTGGGCTGCAAGGTGATCAATCCGTCCTGGGTCGTGTCGCCAGCTTTGATGCCGAGTTTGTCTTCCAGATGGGCCAAAGCCTTGGCCCCACCGCGCAATTGGCATGGCAGATTGGTGCACACGTTCAATTTGAACTTGCCCACCGGCTTTTGGTTGTACATATTGTAAAAAGTCGTCACCTCATGAACGGCCATGGGCGCCATGCCCAAGTGTTCGGCGACTGCTTTTTCGCTCTCCGAGCTGACCCATCCCAGCTCCTGCTGAACGATAGCCAAACAGGCCATCACGGCCGATTGCTTTTGATCGGCAGGGAATTTGGCAACTTCGTGATCGAAGCGCGTTTTCATTGATTGCGAGATCATCGGTCAATCTCTCCAAAAACAATATCCATCGTGCCAATGATGGACACCGCGTCCGCAATCATGTGACCTTTGGCCATCTCATTGAGACCTGCCAAATGGGCAAAACCCGGGGGGCGAATTTTGAGTCGGTAGGGCTTATTCGCGCCGTCACTGACGATGTAGATACCGAACTCACCCTTGGGATGCTCAACCGCAGCGTAAGCTTCGCCTTCGGGCACGTGGAAACCTTCGGTGAACAATTTGAAGTGATGTATCAACCCTTCCATATTGGTTTTCATGGACTCACGAGATGGCGGGGCCACCTTGTGGTTGTCAGTGATCACCGGACCCGGGTTGGCTCTGAGCCAGGCAACGCATTGCTCGATGATGCGGTTGGACTGCTTCATCTCTTCCATACGCACCAAGTAGCGGTCATACACATCACCGGTCTTGCCCACAGGAATATCAAAATCCATTTGGTCGTACACATCGTAGGGCTGCTTTTTGCGCAAGTCCCAAGCGATGCCTGAACCACGCAACATCGGCCCAGTGAAGCCCATATTGAGAGCCCGCTCTGGGCTGACAATGCCGATATTGACCGTACGCTGCTTCCAGATGCGGTTATCGGTCAAGAGGGTGTGGTACTCCTCCAAACACGCAGGAAAGCGCTGGGTAAAGTCGTCGATGAAATCGAGCAAGGAACCTTGTCGGTTTTTATTGAGTTCAGCCACGCCTTTGGCGTTGCGAACGCGACTTGCTTTGAATTGGGGCATGCTGTCAGGCAAATCACGGTACACCCCACCCGGACGGAAATAAGCGGCATGCATACGGGCACCGCTGGCGGCTTCATACATGTCAAACAGGTCTTCACGCTCACGGAAGGTGTAAATCAAAATCGTGGAGCTGCCGCAATCATTGCCGTGGGAACCCAACCACATGAGGTGATTGAGCAAGCGCGTAATTTCTGCAAACATCACGCGGATGTATTGCGCGCGAACCGGCACCTCGATGCCTAACAACTTTTCAATGGCCAAGCAGTAGGCATGCTCGTTGCACATCATGGACACGTAATCGAGCCGGTCCATATAGGGCAGCGCTTGCATATAGGTTTTGGTTTCAGCCAGTTTTTCGGTTGCGCGGTGCAGCAAACCAATGTGCGGGTCTGCCCGCTGAATCACCTCACCGTCGAGCTCCAAGACCAAGCGCAAGACGCCGTGGGCCGCAGGATGCTGGGGCCCAAAATTGAGGGTGTAGTTTTTAATTTCAGCCATGCACTCAACTGCTTACTGCAGGCCTCCGTAATGGTCTTCGCGAATAATGCGCGGCGTGATTTCGCGTGTTTCAATGGTGACGGGTTGGTACACCACACGCGCCTGCTCCGCGTCGTAGCGCATTTCAACGTGGCCCGTGGTGGGGAAGTCTTTTCGGAAAGGATGGCCGATAAAACCGTAATCGGTGAGGATTCGGCGCAAATCTTCGTGGCCTTCAAAGACCACGCCAAACAAATCAAAGGCTTCGCGTTCAAACCAGTTGGCAGCGTTCCAAATGTCATTGACTGATTCGACCATGGGCATGCTGTCATCTTCAGCAAACACTTTCAGACGCACCCGCTGGTTCAAGCTGATCGACAGCAAATGGCTCACGATGCAATAGCGTGGTCCTTCGTGTTGGCC
>CANJNX010000010.1 GCA_947475495.1 Comamonadaceae bacterium
CAATGGTGCCCAGGAAGGGACTCGAACCCCCACGAAGTTACTCGCTAGTACCTGAAACTAGTGCGTCTACCAATTCCGCCACCTGGGCATTTCAGAAAGAGAGATTGTATCAAACATATCACCCACACCCCTAGTTTGCTCGATGAAATCGAGGGTGCAGTACAGGGCCATCGTGACGGCCACGGCTTTATTTCGCGTGACGATGGTGGCCCCGATATTTATTTGCCGCCCAACGAAATGCGAGCGGTTTTGCACAAAGACCGGGTGAAGGCGCGCATTGTTCGAAGTGACAGAAAAGGGCGCCCGGAAGGCCGAGTGGTGGAAATCATTGAACGCTCTTCTCAACCCATTATTGGCAGGCTCTTGCAAGAAAGTGGCGTCTGGTTGGTGGCTCCTGAGGACAAGCGTTACGGACAAGATGTCTTGATCCCGCGCGGCGGAATCGGCAACGCAAAAACCGGGCAGGTGGTGGTGGTTGAGTTGGTTGAACCACCGGCGCTTTTTGGGCAACCGGTGGGGCGGGTGAAAGAAGTGCTCGGCGAAGTCGATGACCCTGGGATGGAGATTGAAATTGCGGTGCGTAAGTACAGCGTTCCCCATGAATTTTCTTTTTCTTGCACGGCCTTATCAAAAACCTTGCCGGATGCAGTAAGGCCCCAAGACCATGCCAATCGCGTGGACTTGACAGATATTCCATTGGTCACGATTGATGGCGAAGACGCGCGTGATTTTGATGATGCGGTCTACTGCGAACCTGCAACCCAAGGCCGAGGCAAGTCTGCAAGCAAAGGGTGGCGTTTGTTGGTTGCTATTGCCGATGTCAGCCACTATGTGGAGACGGGTTCTGCCATTGATATTGACGCGTATGACCGCGCCACCAGTGTGTATTTCCCGCGCCGTGTGATTCCTATGTTGCCGGAAAAACTCTCCAATGGCCTGTGCTCATTAAAACCTGAAGTTGAGCGCCTGTGCATGGTGTGTGACATGTTTGTGAGCCTAGACGGTGAGGTTGAGGCTTACCAGTTTTACCCTGCAGTGATGTGGAGCCATGCCCGCTTTACTTACACCGAAGTCGCCGCCATTTTGGGCAATACCCGCGGGCCTGAGGCGATCAAACGCAAAGAGCGCGTGGGCGATTTACTCAACCTGCATGGGGTGTTTGAGTCACTTCAAAAGTCGCGTAAAAAGCGTGGGGCGGTTGACTTTGAAACCACCGAGACGCAAATTGTTTGTGATGAAAACGGACGTATCGAAAAAATCATCCCCCGCACCCGCAATGTGGCCCATCGGGTGATTGAAGAAGCCATGTTGGCGGCCAATGTGTGCAGTGCGGACTTCATTGCGCAAAGCAAACACGCAGGCTTGTTTCGTGTGCACGAAGGGCCCACACCGGAGAAAAAAGAAATTCTGCGTGGCTATTTGAAGGCTACCGGATTGGGAATGACGATCAGTGACGACCCCAAACCTGGTGAATTTCAAGCGATCGCCGAGGCCACCAAAGACCGCCCGGACGCCATGCAGATCCACTCCATGTTGCTGCGCTCCATGCAGCAAGCGATTTATACGCCAATCAACAGCGGACATTTCGGCCTGGCCTTTGATGCCTATACCCACTTTACAAGCCCCATTCGGCGCTACCCCGATTTACTGGTCCACCGCGTCATCAAAGCAATTCTGCAAAAGACCCGTTACCAGCTCCCGGCCTTGCCTACGCCTGGAGAAGCCCATGCCAAATTGGCACGCCGGCTTGAAAAAGGAGCGGCAGCCAAAGGTGTTTCCTCTGCGCTTAAACCCGCCAAGCTCAACGCGGAAAATACCGCGTGGCAAGCAGCAGGTTTGCATTGCAGCGCCAACGAACGCCGCGCCGATGAGGCGAGTCGCGATGTCGAGGCTTGGCTGAAATGCAAGTACATGTACGAACATTTGGGTGAGGAGTATTCCGGCGTGGTCTCCTCTGCAACGTCCTTTGGTCTTTTTGTGACATTGGACGCGATGTTTGTCGAAGGCCTGGTGCACATCACGGAGTTGGGTGGAGAGTATTTCCGTTTTGACGAGCTGCGCCAAGAGTTGCGTGGTGAACGCACTGGAATTCGCTATGCCATTGGTACGCGGGTGCAAATCCAAGTGAGCCGTGTCGATTTAGATGGTCGAAAAATCGATTTTCGTTTGGTGCATGCAGGCCAGGATCTTCCTTTGCGTCCGCTCAATGAGAAAACCGGTGCAAACATTCGGTCAAAACAAGACCGACCCAACCGCGAAGCCAACGCAAAAAACAAATCACCTTCGACCGCGCAGGCTAAGACGGCGAAAGCCCGCAGCGCAAAGCCCGTCAAAACTGCTGCCAAAAGTAAGACTGTAAAAAAGAGGCGTTAACAAAAGGCAAGCGCGAGCCAGGCTGGGTCATCTAAAAAATGGAGTGCACCAAAAATCCCCATTCGGTACATTCCAAAATGCATCCATGCCCTGCGCTGCGACCAGGACATTGCAAGCCAGAGGGGAAGCGGGCCCATCAAATGTCCAGCACGTGAAAGCCAAAGGCGCCGGACTTGCGGTCTGCAAAAAACCGCTCTAGCGTTTCCTTGACCGTTCGAAACGCCAGTTCCTCCCAAGGAATATCCGCCTCGGAAAACAGCACCGCCTCTTGGGTTTCTGTACCTGGCAGAAACTGGTCGCTGGTGAGTTGTGCGCGGTAAAACAGATGGACTTGGCCAACCCGTGCCACATTGACAAGTGAAAAAAGCCCTTGCATTTTAAATTGTGCACCTGCCTCTTCATCGGTTTCACGAGCTGCCCCTTGCGCGGTTGTCTCACCGATTTCCATGAAACCTGCTGGCAGGGTCCACTTGCCAAAACGCGGTTCGATGTTGCGTTTACAGAGTAATACTTTGCCTTCCCAAACAGGGATGGTTCCCACCACATTCAAGGGGTTGACGTAATGGACGGTTTTGCACACAGGGCAAACCGCCCGAACCTTCGTGTCGCCATCATCAGGAATACGGTGCTCGACCGCCGAGCCGCATTGTTTGCAGTGTTTGATGGGGGAGGGCGTCATAAATCGTTGGTGGTGAAAGTCAATTAATAGTAACGTCGATACTTTGCAGGCCACTGATCTCACCTACAAGGCGATCCCCCGCAACCACCGCACCGACACCCTCTGGCGTTCCTGTATAAATTAAGTCGCCACTTTGTAGCTCCCAAGCGGTTGAAAGCTGTTCAATGGTTTCAGCAATATTCCAAATCAATTGGGAGACGTTGCTGCGCTGGCGGTCTTGGCCGTTGACTTGCAATGAAATGCTGGCGTGTTCAATCGCTCGAACGTCTTGGGCCCGGGTGATCGGGCCGATGGGGGCCGAGTGGTCAAAACCTTTTCCTATGCACCAAGGCCGGCTTTGTTTCTTCATGTCGTTTTGGAGGTCTCGCCGCGTCATATCCAAACCAACAGCGTAGCCATAAATATGCTCAAACGCTTGAGACGCAGCAATGTTTTTGCCACCTTTTCCAATGGCCACCACCAATTCAATTTCATGGTGTAAGTTATTAGTCAGGCTAGGGTAGGGCATGAGCGCAGGGTGACCTGGTAATGCCACCACAATCGCATCTGCGGGCTTCATGAAGAAGAACGGAGCCTCGCGACCTGTGCCTCCCATTTCTTTGGCGTGTTCGGCGTAATTTCGCCCGACACAATAAATACGACGAACCGGAAAAACCGCGTCCAAGCCCACAACAGGCACCATAACGGCAGGCAAAGGTGGAAAAACGGTGGCCATGATGTGTCCTTTGTTACGCAGATTTGTTGATCAACTCAAAATGCTCGACGACCGGCGGACTCGCAAAAAATGGCCCGACAATTGCTCGCCAAGCCGGAAAAGCAGCAGATTGGCGAAAGTCAATGGTGTGATTTTCCAGGGTGGTCCAAAAAATTTGAAGCACGTAACGCTCTGGGTTTTCGATGCCTTTGTTGACCTTGAACCCCTCAAAGCCTTTGGCATGCGATATGACCTGAGCAACGCCCTGCGCAATGGCCTCTTCAAACGCAGCGTTTTGGCCAGGATGGATGCGAATATCGGCAATTTCGAGAATCATGAGAAAAGACTCCATTGGTTGTATGTCCACGTTCGAGTCTCCATTATCCTTGAGGGTATGCACTTTTCCAATTCAGACCATTCCAATGCCTTTCCAGAAGGCGTTCCATTGCCATCGGATTGGATACGCCCCCAATGGCCGGCGCCGGCAAATGTCCGCTCCCTGTGCACGACACGCACAGGCGGCAGCTCCAAGTCGCCTTTTGACACTTTCAATTTGGGTTTGCATGTGGGCGATAGCGATGCCGATGTGCTTCGAAACCGCGCTTTGCTGCAAACGACGCTTAGCGCACGGCCGGTATTTATGCAGCAGGTCCATGGCAGTTCAGTCTTGCAAATCAATGCCCAAACGCCTGACGGGCTGCAAGCCGATGCAAGTTTTACCAGTCATACAGGGGTGGCTTGCACCATGATGGTGGCAGACTGTTTGCCGATTTTGTTATGCGATCACCAAGGCACCCAAGTGGCCGCCGTGCACGCCGGTTGGCGGGGGCTTGCAGGAGCCCATGGGTATGGCGTACTGGAGTCCGCCCGTGGTGTTTTTGAATGCAAGCCAGAAAACCTGTTGGTCTGGCTTGGCCCCTGTATTGGGCCAACGGCGTTTGAGGTGGGGGAGGATGTTCGCATAGCGTTTGTCGCAGATTTTCCTCAGTCAGCTTCTGCGTTTAAAGCGCTGGGCCAGGGCAAATGGCTTGCTGACCTTTGCGCACTGGCTCGCCACCGCTTGAGCGCATTAGGAATAACCCAGATTTATGGCAATGACAGCAGTCAAGCGTGGTGTACGGTGAGTCAGCCCTCACGGTTCTTTTCGTACCGGCGAGACCGCGTCTGTGGGCGTTTCGCTGCTTGCATTTGGTTGAACGGGGCTGCTTTGGACTGAGGCTTCTTGGTTTTCACGGGCCCGAATGGCCCGTCTGCGGGCGGGAGAACCCATGAAATACAAGACCAAGCCAATCGGCAAAACCCCATACAAAACAAAGGTCATGAGGGCGCCGAGCAAACTGCCGTTGCTGCTCGTGGCCTCGGCGACGGCCATCATCAAAGCGACATAAATCCAAGCGATAGGGATGATGTACATCAAAGTTCCGTTCCGTGTTCGTTATTTGAGGGTGTCAAAACGTGTCAGCATATCGTAGGGTATAGGCTGAGATACTCTAGGGGCATTGACACCCACGATGCGAACGATATGGAGACACAATGAAAAAAAATGAAGACAACGTTTGGACGCAAGCTGCCGCCCAATTTCAGGAAAACCTCAACCAAAGCTGGACCCAAGCGCTGGCTAATTTCCAAGGCGTGGGGGCAACTGCATCACCCGACACCAGTCACCCCGCCTTGCATTTTTCAACTGAAAAACTGGAAAGCCTGCGGGAGTCCTATTTGAAAGACGCAACGGCGTTAATGGCTGAAAACTGGATTTCTGGAAAAATGGAACTTCAGGACAAGCGGTTTTCGTCTGCAGCCTGGGCGGAAAATCCTTTGGCCGCTTTTTCTGCAGCGGTTTACCTCCTCAACACGCGAACCATGTTGGGCCTGGCCGATGCGGTGGACTCTGACCCCAAAACCCGCAACCGGGTTCGCTTTGCTGTTGAGCAGTGTATGGCTGCTGCTGCGCCTAGCAACTTCTTGGCTTTCAATGCAGATGCCCAGAAAAAAGCGATCGACACCCAAGGTGAAAGTATCGCCATGGGGATCAAAAACCTGCTGCATGACGTCAAGCAAGGTCATGTATCCATGACCGATGAAAGTTTGTTCACCGTAGGCAAAAATGTAGCGACCACAGAAGGTGCCGTTGTTTTTGAAAACGACTATTTTCAGCTGCTTGAATACAAGCCCTTAAGCGCCAAAGTTTTCGAGAAACCATTTTTATTGGTTCCGCCCTGTATCAATAAGTATTACATCTTGGACCTGCAGCCGGAAAATTCTCTGGTTCGGTATGCCGTCGCCCAAGGCCACCGAACGTTTGTGGTGAGCTGGCGCAACCCCGATGCGAGCTTGGCAACCAAGTCGTGGGACAACTACATTGAAGAAGCGGTGATTAAAGCCATTCACGTCACCCGTGATATTGCAGGTAAACCTGCGCAAGAAGAATCGATCAATGCTTTGGGGTTTTGTGTCGGCGGAACGATGTTGACGACGGCACTGGCAGTTTTAGCCGCAAGAGGGGAAAAGCCAGTACACAGCGTAACTTTGTTGACCACGCTGATTGATTTCACTGATTCAGGTATTTTGGACGTCTTTATTGACGAAGCATTTGTCAAGTTCCGTGAGCAAGAAATGGGCAAAGGCGGCTTGATGAAGGGCAAAGACCTGGCCTCGACCTTTAGTTTCTTGCGCCCCAATGATTTGGTTTGGAACTATGTGGTGGGCAACTACCTCAAGGGAGAAACTCCGCCGCCCTTTGATTTGTTGTATTGGAATTCGGACGCCACCAATCTGCCAGGCCCGTATTACGCGTGGTATTTGCGTAATACCTATCTTGAAAACAATCTCATTAAGCCCGGCGTTGCGACGGTATGCGGTGAAAAAATCGATTTACGCAGCCTGGACATGCCGTTTTATTTGTATGGTTCCCGCGAAGACCATATCGTCCCCATCGAAGGCGCGTATGCCTCCTCCCAAGTCCTTCCTGGCAAAAAACGCTTTGTGATGGGGGCCTCAGGCCACATCGCTGGCGTGATTAACCCACCAGTCAAAAACAAACGCAGCCATTGGATCCGAAGCGACGCTAAATTGCCCAAGACCCACGCCGAATGGCTCAAAGGGGCCAAAGAGCATCCGGGAAGCTGGTGGACCGACTGGGCGCTGTGGCTCAAAAGCCATGCAGGCAAACAAGTGGCAGCACCGAAAAGTTATGGCCGCGCGAAGTACAAGGCGCTCATGCCAGCACCGGGTAATTACGTACTCGCCAAGGCCTAAATCGGACAAGAATTCAGGCATCATGGATTGCCTGATTCGCAACATTTAAAAATCAATCATCGGAGTTTTGACATGGAAAATATTGTTATTGTTGCGGCAACCCGCACTGCGGTTGGAAAATTTGGTGGCAGCTTGTCCAAAGTGCCTGCCCCTGAATTGGGCGCCGCCGTGATTCGAAATTTACTAGAGCGCACCAAGTTAGGCGCTGATCAAATTGGCGAAGTCATCATGGGCCAGGTGCTTGCTGCTGGTTCAGGGCAAAACCCCGCACGCCAATCCCTCATCAAAAGTGGTGTCGCTAAAGAAACCCCCGCGCTGACCATCAACGCAGTGTGCGGCTCAGGCTTAAAGGCCGTGATGCTTGCGGCCCAGGCGGTTGCCTATGGTGACAGCGACATTGTGATTGCTGGTGGCCAAGAGAACATGAGTGCCTCGCCCCACGTGTTAATGGGTAGCCGCGACGGCCAACGCATGGGCAACTGGAACATGGTCGACTCCATGATTATCGATGGCCTGTGGGACGTTTACAACCAATACCACATGGGCATTACCGCTGAAAACGTAGCCAAAGCCCACGGCATCAGCCGCGACATGCAAGACGCCTTAGCCTTGGCCAGCCAGCAAAAAGCCGCTGCTGCCCAAGACGCTGGCAAGTTTGTGGACGAAATCGTTCCCTTTAGCATTGCCCAGAAGAAGGGTGACCCTCTCATATTTTCAGCTGACGAATTTATCAACCGCAAATCGAACGCAGAAGTGTTGGCTGGCCTGCGCCCTGCGTTTGACAAAGCGGGTGGCGTGACTGCCGGGAATGCCTCAGGAATTAACGACGGCGCAGCCGCGGTGATGGTGATGTCTGAGAAAAAAGCCGCCGCTTTGGGCCTGACTCCTTTGGGCCGTATCGCCAGCTTTGCTACCAGCGGCTTAGATCCCGCCATGATGGGCATGGGCCCGGTCCCCGCCTCACAAAAAGCCTTGGCACGTGCGGGTTGGAAAGCGCAAGATTTGGATTTATTGGAAATTAACGAGGCCTTCGCAGCGCAGGCCTGCGCGGTCAACCAACAAATGGGCTGGGATACCTCCAAGGTCAATGTCAACGGCGGCGCGATCGCCATTGGCCACCCCATTGGGGCGTCAGGCTGCCGAATTTTGGTTACCCTGCTGCACGAAATGCAACGACGCAACGCCAAAAAAGGAATTGCCAGTTTGTGTATTGGCGGGGGCATGGGCGTGGCCCTGACCATTGAGCGTTAATTTTTAAGTATTTTTTTAGCAAGTCAAAAAAGAAAGAGGAGACACTATGAGTCAAAAAGTAGCCTATGTTACGGGTGGTATGGGTGGTATCGGTACCGCCATCTGCCACCGCCTTCACAAAGAAGGCTTCAAAGTCATTGCGGGTTGCGGGCCCACCCGTGACCATGTCAAATGGATTGCGGAACAAGCGGCGTTGGGATATACGTTTTATGCTTCTGCTGGCAATGTAGGAGACTGGGACTCCACGGTAGAGGCTTTCACCAAAACCAAAGCGGAGCATGGAACCATTGATGTGCTTGTGAACAACGCTGGCATTACGCGCGACCGCATGTTCCTCAAAATGAGCCGTGAAGACTGGGACATGGTCATTGAAACCAACCTCAACAGCATGTTCAATGTGACCAAACAAGTGGTTGCAGACATGGTCGAAAAAGGCTGGGGCCGGATCATCAATATTTCTTCTGTGAATGGTGAAAAAGGCCAAGCAGGGCAAACCAATTACTCCGCTGCAAAAGCAGGTATGCATGGTTTCTCTATGGCCTTGGCACAAGAACTCGCCACCAAAGGCGTAACGGTGAATACGGTAAGCCCGGGCTACATCGGAACCGATATGGTCAAAGCCATTCGTGAAGACGTGCTGGCAAAAATTGTGGCCACGGTTCCCGTCAAGCGTTTGGGTGAGCCAAGCGAAATTGCTTCGATCATTGCCTGGTTGGCGTCTGAAGAAGGTGGTTACGCCACTGGCGCGGACTTCTCCGTCAATGGCGGCTTGCACATGGGATAAAGGGTGCTATAGCACCCTTTATCCCTGCACTCCCTTGTAAAGCATATACGCCGCAAGGGAGTACAGCAGTACCGCAAAAATGCGTTTGAGTTGGGCCACCGGTAAGCGGTGGGCTAATTTAGCGCCCATGGGTGCGGTCAATACGCTGCAACACGCAATGACCAAAAGCCCAGGCAACCAAACATAGCCCAAAGACCCATCCGGCAAATCTGCAAGTTGCATTCCGCTGGCTACGTAGCCCACCGTATTGGCCAAGGCGATGGGAAAACCCAATGCGGCGCTTGTTGCAACCGCACCCAACATCGACACGTTGTGCGCCACCATGAAGGGAACGCTCACAAAGCCGCCGCCAGCGCCTACCAAACCAGATAAGAATCCGATGACGCCACCAGCCCCGATTTGTCCAACTGTGCCTGGAAGTTCGCGATTGGCTTTGGGTTTTTTGTTGAGCAGCATTTGGGTGGCAGAAAAGCTGACGAACAATGAAAAGAAGATGGCGAGCGTTGTTCCCTTCAAAATACTAAAAACGCCAGCGCTGGCCAAGGCGCCGCCCAGCACAATGCCTGGCGCCATGCTTTTCACAATGTCCCATCGCACTGCGCCACGTTGGTGATGGGCTCGAACACTGGAAATACTGGTAAAAACAATCGTAGCCATCGACGTGGCAATGGCCATCTTGACGGCCAGGTCCGCGCTGACACCGCGGTGGGAAAGAATCAGGGTAAGAAATGGCCCCATCAACATGCCCCCGCCAATTCCAAGCAACCCTGCGAGCAAGCCGGTAGTTAGGCCGAGAACAGCCAATTCGCCAATCAAAGTAGGTTCAAGCATGGGTGTTTAGTCGTAGTGGGCTGGGGCAGGCTAAGAAGAAGGGAAGATAAGGTGTCTGCAAATGCCACCGGACCGGCATCCTGAACCGGGGTTCAGGTGGGCGAGGTCAGCTTTGCATTGGGTCCATCTGACGCGAGATGATCACGCTTGCGAAGCGATATTCCAAGCCCGGGCTCTAAGAGCATTGGTTCAA
>CANJNX010000011.1 GCA_947475495.1 Comamonadaceae bacterium
GCCCTCCAGGCGGCGGATCAGGCGCAGCTGGGGCAGGCGGGTGTGCTCGCCTTGGCGGTCAGCACCCTGGACGACTTGCAGGCGTCTTTAGAAGAAACAGGCGACTCCAACCCAGATTCTCCAGCGATGGTGGTTCTTGGTCTTGGCAATGATGTCGGTCTACTAGAAGATACTTTGGCACTGGTAAGTGCTTTGCCCCAAGCCGTCGCGGTGGTATGCCGCGTTGAGCGCAGGCAGCTCGAACTGGCCATTGCTGCATTGCAACAGGGCGCTGCCCATGTCGTAGCCGCCGATGACTTTAGTCCCAACGCCTGGCGCACCGCCATGCAAAGTGTCGAAAAAACGTCTATTGCTGCAGCCCGCACACCCCATTGCGATGCCAAAACCGAGGTAACGCCCAAAAAAGCCCCCATTTCAAGTGAACAAGCGGTTCGCAGCGTGGTCTATGTCGACCCCGTGAGCCGCAACCTATTGGCTTTGGCCCAGCGCGTAGCGCAGGCCAATGTCGCGGTTCTGATTGAAGGCCCGACCGGCTCCGGTAAAGAAGTTTTAGCCCGGGTGATTCATGAATCATCCAACGCCGCCCACGGCCCGTTTATTGGTCTCAATTGCGCCGCGATGCCAGAGCACATGATTGAAGACATGCTGTTTGGTCACGAAAAAGGCGCTTTCACTGGCGCAGTCAAAGACCATCGCGGATTGTTTGAACAAGCCCAAGGCGGCACCTTGTTTTTAGACGAAATCGGCGAGCTGCCCTTGCAACTCCAGGCCAAGCTCTTGCGCGTATTGCAAGAACGCACCTTGGTGCGCCTGGGCGGAGAACGCTCGATTCAACTCGATGTGCGCGTGGTAGCAGCCACCAATAAAAACCTGCGCGAAGCCATTGGCCAGCGTGAGTTTCGGGAAGATTTGTACTTTCGCTTGAGCACCTTCAAGCTGCGCGTTCCACCTTTATCGGAGCGCGTGGGCGATATCTTGCCTTTGTTGGTCCGCTTGTTGGCCCGCCATACGCAAGGAACACAGGTTTGGCGTGTCAGCCCCGCAGCCCAAGGCTTGCTAATGGCTTACGCCTGGCCTGGCAATGTGCGCGAGTTAGAAAACGTGGTGCAACGGGCCATGGTTTTGTGCGCCAACCACCATATTGATACCGAACACCTGATGTTCGATGACATGCCCGATACCGCTTTGCTATCGGTGGCTTTTGATACGACAAGCGCACAGACACCTTTAGAAGTCAGCGCTGTTGAAGCCAACCCGCAGGGTTTGCAAGCCGCGGTGAAACACAGCGAGCAGCATTTGATTCGTAACGCGATTGAAACGTCGAACAGCCGCATTGAAGCCGCTCAAAAACTCGGCATCAGCCCGCGCACTCTGCGCTACAAGTTAGCCCAGCTGCGTGAGTCCAGCCCGGCGCAACTCGCGAACGCCTAAATTAATTTTGGAGCTCCATCATGATTGAAAAAGCCACCTCAGCCACCAGCATCGCCTCCATGCTTAAAACACTGCAAACCCATGCGGCGCAAGCCGGCGGGATGAGTGAAGAAGCGGTTCGCGGGATTGCAACGCCCAAGACTGATTTTTCAGAAATGATTCGCCAGGCCGTCAGCCAAACCAACGACGTGCAAATGGAATCACAAAAAACATCGCAAGCGTTCGAGCGCGGCGAAGCCGTTCCCCTGACCGATGTGGTCTTAAAAATGCAAAAAGCATCTCTGTCCTTTGAAGCCACCTTACAAGTACGTAACAAAGTACTCAAGGCCTACGAAGACGTGATGAACATGCCGGTCTAAAACGACGCAACGCTGAAAGACAATTGCCATGGCTACCGCAACCGCTACCGCTGGAACCCTCTTACCCACCACTGCTGCTGACGCCGGTGCTTTGGCGCCTCGGCGCAGCACCAGCCTAGCCAATACCAGTGCAGACTCTGAAACGGACGGCGCAGCGCTTGCCGATTACTCCGGCCCTTTTGGCCCGATCAAACAAGTATTGGCCCAACCTGCCGTTAAAAAATCATTGCCTTTGATGGTCATTGCCTTGGCCTTGATGGCTTTTGCATTGGTCTATACCTTGGTCAACGCGCCAAGCTACCGCCCTGTGGTAACCGGCGTGACGGAGGCCGACCAACAAGCTGTGTTTGAAGCCCTCAAAGCAGGCGAATTTAAACCCGTGATTGACGCAGGCAGTGGGCAAATCACCGTACCCACCAACCGTTACCACGAAGCCCGTATTTACTTGGCATCCAAAGGTTTGCCCAAAACCGCAGCGACCGGTTTGGACTCACTCAAAGACCAGTCTGCGATGACCACCAGCCAGTTCATGGAACAGGTTCGCTACAACTCCGCGATGGAGCAAGAACTCGCCCGCAGTATTCAGCAAATTGATTCGATTCAAAGTGCCCGCGTCCACTTGGCAACCACCAAGCCCTCCGTGTTTGTACGCGACCGAACGCCCCCCAAAGCGTCTATCGTTGTGACACCGCAAGCCGGGCGCAGCGTCAGCCCCATGCAGGTACAAGCGATTGTTCATTTAGTGGCTTCTAGTATTCCGATGCTCACACCGGCCAATGTGTCGGTGGTTGACAACGTGGGCAAGCTCATGACCGACGCAGAATCCGAGGCGTCCATGGGCATGAACGCCGGCCAAACCAAGCACAAACAAGCGATGGAAGAACTCTACCGCCGCCGCGTGATTGAAATTTTGGCCCCAATTGTGGGCGACGCAAACGTGCGCTCACAGGTGAACTTGAGCCTTGATTTCAGCCAAACAGAAACCACTGTCGAAGACTTTGACACCCAAGGCAAGGGCCCTAAAACGCGCTCTGAAGTCAATAGCGAAGACCGCAACAGCGCCAAAGAGGCTTCGGGCATTCCTGGAACACTCTCCAACACGGCACCAGCCGCCCCTACAACGACATTGAACTCAGCGACACCGTCGGCTACTGGAGCAGCAGCTGGAACATCAGACGAGCGCAGCACAATTGCCTCGCGCAGTACCCGCAACTATGAAATGGACCGCTCGGTGCGCCATACCAAGAGCGCTACCGGTGGAATTCAACGCCTGAGCGTGGCCGTGGTGATCAATGAGCGCCCACCAACAGCGCAACCCAAAAACGACAAAGGCGAAGACCAACCCGCAACGCCAAATCCTTACACGCCTGAAGAAGTCGAGCGCATGCAACAACTCGTTCGTGGCGTCGTGGGCTTTGACGAAGCGCGTAAAGACGTGGTGAGTGTGGTGCAGGCCAAGTTTGAACCCGAAGCTCCCATGGATTTGAGCGTGCCTTGGCACAAAGATGAGTCCACCATGACCAATATTAAATCTGGATTCTTAGGTTTGTTGTTCGTGGCCTTCTTGATGGTCGTGGTTCGCCCCGTTGTCATGCACATGATGAACCGTGACAAAGAGGCTGCGCAATCTGCTGCCGTGGCAGTTCAACAAGCCCAAGCCGACGCAGTGGCCGCAGAGGCAGCCGCCCTCGAAGCCGAAACTGCGGCAACGATGGAAATGGGCCCGAACGAGACACTGGAAGAAATGAAGGCGAAAATGAAGCCTAAGAAGCCCAATATCTCTGCTGAAATGCTCGATACTGCGAATACGTATGACGATAAAGTGGCTTTGATCCGTATGATTGTTTCCGATGATTCAGCGCGCGTAGCCAGCGTTCTGAAGAACATGATTAAACCCGGCTGATATTCCCCCGTGGGAGCAAATCAAAATGGCAGACGCAGCAACCGATAACAAAGCCGCAACCGACGAAGCCCTTCGCAAGGAGATGGCGGCGATGACGGGCACCCAGCGTGCGGCCGTCTTGATGCTCTTGCTCGGCGAGGAGCAGGCTTCCAACATCATTAGCTTTTTGAACCCCAAAGAAGTTCAAGCGCTCGGTGCTGCGATGGTACAAGTGGCCGATTTGTCGCAAGAAGCAGTTAACACGGTGCTTGACGACTTTGTGGCCACCATCAAGAAACAAACCAGCTTAGGTTTGGGTACGTCCGACTACGTTGAAAAAGTATTCAAACGCGCTTTGGGCGATGACAAAGCCGCCTCGGTTTTAGGCCGCATCAACCCAGGCCGGGCCAGCAAAGGCTTAGAAATTTTGAACTGGATGGACGCGCGCTCCATTGCCGACATGATTCAGGGTGAACACCCCCAGGTGGTGGCGATTATTTTGTCGGTTTTGGAAAACGTGGTGGCGGCTGATGTGCTGAACTACCTGCCCCCTGAGACCCGTTCTGAAGTGATTCAGCGCGTCGCGAGCTTGGAAACCGTTCAACCGTCTGCCATGGAAGAACTCGAAGCGATATTGAAAAAACAGTTCTCCAACAATTCATCGTCCAAATCGTCGAGCTTTGGCGGTATCAAAGCAGCAGCTAATATTTTGAACTTGACCAAAACCGCACTGGAAGCATCAGTCATGGGCGGGCTCAAAACCCTCGATCCCGAATTGATGCAAAAAATCCAAGACAGCATGTTTACCTTTGACAACTTGGTCAGCGTGGATAACAAAGGCATTCAGGTCATCATGCGTAACGCAGAACCCGATCTGATGATGAAAGCCCTCAAAGGCGCCAGCGACGAAGTCAAAAAGAAATTTTTGGACAATATGTCCGAGCGTGCCCGCGGTATGTTCAAAGACGATATGGAGGCCCTGGGTCCCATGCGTTTGTCCGACGTCGAAGACGCTCAAAAAATCATCATGCGCGCGGCGCGTAAGTTGGCCGATGCAGGTGATTTGGTCTTAGGCGGCGGAGCCGACTATGTCTAAAAGCGCGGCTGCCTCCAAGCAGGCTGCCGTGCGCAAAGCCGAGGTACGCCCTGCCCGCGTTTGGCAAGCCACCGACATACTCAATCCGCCACCGGTCAGTGACGGCTTTGTCGCCCAACCCTGGTTGGCAGAACAAGCCGCCGCCTTTGGCCGCACCAATTTTGATATCCCCACACCTGATCTTTTGCCCAAAGTCACTGCAACTGCAGGTGTTGCAGACTCTGAAGAATTAGAGACAGACGCATCGGCTGCGCAAGCGCCCGAAGTTGCGGCGCCCACTGCGGCTGTGAATGAACAAGCGTTGGCGCAAGCCCGCGCTGAAGGCCACGCACAAGGACTTGCAGAAGCCCGCGCTGCGATGCAAGCAGAAATGGAGGCTTCAGTCAAAGCCGCCCAAAGCCAAGACCACGCCTTGGTAGCAGCTTTGCAGGCGGCCCTGGAGCCGCTTCAACAACCAGCGTCTACTTTTTACGAGCCGCTCAAACGCTTGGCTTTACACCTCGCCGAGCAACTGGTGTTGGCCGAACTCAGCCTGGACGGGCGCGCGATTGAGCGCTTGGTCCAACGCTGCGTAGATGAACTCTCTTCCCATGATGAGTCCCTCGTTGTGGTCGAATTGAACCCCGCCGATTTAGCCTTGCTTCAAAGCCTGCGCGAGCGCACGGGCTTGAACACGGGCCCGGGCTTGCGCCTGCAAGCCAATGACACACTTTTGCCTGGCAGCGTTCGCGCCAGTGCCAATGATGCGGTGGTGGAAGACCTGATAGGCAACCAACTCGCAGCCCTGGCCCGCGGTTTGTCCTTGAATGAAACCCAATGGAAAAAGCAAACCGCCTTTGGAGCGGAGCGCATCCAAAGCGACCGCATGGTGTCCAACGCGGTTGAAGATGCCCGTCCGCGCATGGCTGTGCCCAGCGAAGCCGTGGTGCCCACGCCAACCCCTGCCGCCACCGAACCTGGCGCATACGACACCGTAGAGGCGATTGACGATATTTTGAAAGAAGCCGAACACCATGTTTGACTTCGACACCGAGGCCGACAGCGCCATCGGCCACTTGCACAGCCAACGCCCAGCCCGCAGCGGGACACTGGTGCGCTTGGTCGGTCTGCGCTTGGAAGCCCGCGGCATCATGGCGCCTGTGGGAGCGTGCTGTGAAGTGGTCGGCCAAGGCGGCAACCGCATCGAAGCAGAGGTGGTTGGCTTTGCCGACAAAACAATTTTCTTGATGCCTTTTGCTGAACCCGTAGGCATTGGCCCGGGGGCGCAGGTGCGGGTTTTATCTGAGAGTGGTCATGCCTTTTTAGGCGACGCATTGCTCGGGCGCGTGATTGATGCCCAAGGTGAGCCCTTGGACGGCAAACCCAAACCCGAATGCACAACCAAACTCAGCTTGCTGGGCTTGCCCATCAACCCCATGGAGCGCGGTCCGATTGACCGGGTTTTGGATGTAGGCGTCAAAGCCATCAACGGCTTGCTCACTTTGGGCCGCGGCCAGCGCGTGGGCCTGGTTGCAGGCTCAGGCGTTGGCAAAAGCGTTTTGCTGGGCATGCTCACCCGTTTCACCAAAGCCGACATCGTGGTTATTGGCTTGATTGGTGAGCGCGGCCGCGAAGTACAAGCGTTTATCAACGAAACCCTCGGCCCGGAAGGCTTGGCCAAATCAGTTGTCATTGCGGCCCCGGCCAATGTATCTCCCGTATTACGGCTCAAAGCAGCCCACCTCACCCATGTGATTGCCGAACACTTTCGTGACCAAGGCAAAGATGTCTTGATGCTGGTAGATAGTTTGACCCGGGTGGCCCATGCGCAACGCGAAATTGGCTTGGCCATTGGCGAGCCGCCCACGTCCAAAGGCTATCCGCCTTCGGTGTTTGCGCTCCTTCCTAATTTGATTGAACGCGCCGGTGTGGGCCGCCACGGCCACGGCTCGATTACGGCGATTTACACGGTGTTGGCCGAAGGCGATGATGGCAATGACCCGATTGTGGACATTGCCCGCGCATCGCTCGACGGCCAGGTCATGCTCTCGCGCAAACTGGCAGACGCCGCCCATTACCCAGCGATTGATCTCAACGGCTCTATTTCTCGGGTGATGCAAAACCTGCTCGCTCCCGCTGACTTGAAAATAGCCAACCGCTTTCGCCGGCTGTGGTCTTTGTACCAACAAAACGTCGACTTGATCCAAGTGGGCGCTTACCAAGCCGGTTCGAACCCCGAAATTGACCAAGCCATTGTTTTGCGAGAAACGATGGAAAAGTTTTTATGCCAAGAGATGCACGCAGGCGTGGATGAATCCGTTACCCGTGCTGATCTGCGCAGCCTCTTAGAGCTGTAAAGCAAGTTGCCGCCATGAAAGTTCGTGCTTGCTGGTCTGCCTTAGAGAATCGTGTGGAACAGGTTTTGGTGACCTTGCGCACCCAAACCATTGAAGCGCAACGACTGCGCGAGTCACTCAACAGCAGCCAAGAACGGCTAGAGCGCTTGTACGAAGAATACCGCGCCAAGGGCGCTGCCGCCTTAGAGTCTAAGGGCATGTCTGACGCGATGAACCACCGCCAGTTCATGTCGCAACTGCTCAACCTGCGCGAGCGCGTGGAACAAGACATTGAGAAATCCACCGTTCACTTAGAGCGTTTGGCCTACCTCACGCAAAAGGCCGAAGCCGACCGCCTGAAGATGAAAACCCTGGCAGAAAACGACCGCTTGGCCGTTCAAAAACACTGGAACAAACGCGAACAACGCAGCATGGACGAGCTCGGTGTCATGCAGTTCAACCGCGCAAGCGCCCCATGAACCCCTCGGGCGGGTGGGTCTGGCATTGGCACGCTTGGAGACACCAACACGCCTGGCAAGAAAGTGTTCTCCAACTGGGGCAATGGTTGGAAGAAACTCCAACGTCCTCTAAAGAACTGTTGTTGATTGGCGCAAGCGCGGGCTGGATGATGCCAAGTGCGTGGTTACAGCGCTTTGAAAAAGTCACCACCTTTGACATTGACATTTTTGCCGCTCCGCTTTTTCGCAGGCGCCACGGGCCTGCGCTTCAAGCTTCAGGAACCCAACTGCGCTGCCATACCAGCGACGCATTAACGCATTTGCAAACTGTGCTTCGCGCCCACAGGCGCGCTGCGGTATTGTTTGACAACGTGTTGGGGCAAGTGCGTTTCCACCACCCAACCGTCGACGAAGCCAGCCAGCGCATTGAAACAATCACCAAAGCCTTGCGCGGAAGAAGCTGGGGCAGCATCCACGACGCCTACTCAGGCAAAGTGGTTCCCAGCCCACGCCCACGCCCCCTCCCCTCCCGACTGAAAACCCTGCAAACGCCACACCATGTCTCAGACAGCGCCCGCATGGCAAGCCCGGACTTTGCCGAATTTGGCAAACAACTTCAGCCCCAAGGCGAATGGCTAGACCACCTCACCGCCAACGTCTTCCCCGAAGGCACCCCCGTCCACCACATCGCTTGGCCTTACAGTAGGGCCTATTGCCACTGGCTCCAAGCGGGGTGGGTGGCAGCTTAAAGGTGTCTTTTTTGAGTCCACTAAAGTTATTGAGAACCCAGGCCCGCAAGATAGCAGGCAGCTTTGCACTGGTGGTTTTAGCCAGTTGTGGGGGGGGGTCGTCCGATGGTTCAGGGGGGACGACTACGCAGCTTAAAGGGTACTACCAGGCCACCGCATTGATTGGCGGAATTAGTAAAGAATTCATGACCTTGATAGTGCCTAGCACTGGAGTCAATGCAAATTGGTATGGGTGGCATTTCATTGCCGAAGACATTAACAATGTGGGTGATGAAGCGAATCTATTCACAGGCACACTTTCACTGGGTTCGAATGGAGCTGCGCAGTCTAACAACAGTGGCATCTTGAGTTACTCCAGTGCCGTTCCCTGGAAGGACGGCGCAGGGTCAATAGGTATTACTCAAGGCAGCTTAAGTGGTTTTGTTGGGAATATGAACTACACACCCACAGGGAGTGCACAAGTTCAAGTCGCAATGAACGCTACAGTGGCTGCAAATAATATTTACCAGTTCAGCCAAACATCTTCTCACGCATCGCTGACTGGCACGTGGACTGGGGCGTGGTCTAGCGCGGGAAACGTTATTACGTCAAACTTGGTGTTTCTGAATAATGGCACGCTGCAAAGTGCCACCACGTTTGTCAGTTGCGATGTGAACTCGGCACCAAATGGACTTTCGCTGACACCGGTTACGGGAGCCAATTATTTCACCGTGACTGTCACGCTGCCAGTGTCTTTGTGCAGTTGGTCTACCGTCACCCCAAAAATTCTCACCGGCATCGGATTTATTCATGCTAGCGGCATCCCCTTGACCCCAGATCGATTGGAACTCATGCTGATTGATTCCAACGGTCGAGGCATAATTTCCTACAGAGGCGTGAAGTAAGCATGCCTAAAGTTCCCCCCACCCCGTCCGATGTCACTCCATACACCTCGGTTCCAAGGGCACTGTGCCTTGACTTTATTTGCAGAGAAATCCTATGAAAAGAACACTGATTGAAGTTTTTCTAGCCATCGCGCTCATTGGCGCGAGTGTCTTCGGTTGGACCAACTGGAAGCAAAACGGTGCTGCTGCGCCCCAAATCACCGAGCTCAAAGCGGCCGCTGAAGAGGCGGCCAAAACAGTCAAAACCTCGGAAGATGCGGTCAAATCGGCCGAGGAAGAGATGGCGGCTTTGCGCGAAGAGATGGCGCCGTTGGAGAGCAAAGTTCAGCAACTCGAAGCGGTCAAAGCGGCGCTGGCCAACGGCGCGACCTTGGCCGACCTGGAAGCAGCCTACAAGAAAGACAAAAATTTATCGGCAGAACGCCAGGTGGGCTTAGGCGCCCTGCGCATGTTGACCAAGGGCGCCAATGACCCTGCAACCCTGGAGTCGTTCCGCAAAGCCCTGCAGATTTCTGATTTTGGCAACCGCAAAAACACGATTTGCGCCGCCCAAATTGGCCTGGCCGCAGCGGGTGAAAAAGTTACCATCATGTCGGAGTGCTTGCCTAAGGGCGCCAAAGATGACAAGGGTGAAAAATCGGAAGGCAAAGACGCGAAGTCCGATGGCCACGGCAAGGCCGATGACAAGCACGCCAAAGCCGACGACAAAAAAGGCGGTGCGCACGCCGCTCCCC
>CANJNX010000012.1 GCA_947475495.1 Comamonadaceae bacterium
GCCATGTTGGAAGACATCGCTATTTTGACTGGTGGAAAAGTCATCGCCGAAGAAATCGGCTTGACTTTGGAAAAAGTCACATTGGCCGATCTCGGTTCTGCCAAGCGTGTTGAAGTGGGCAAAGAAAACACCATCATTATTGACGGTGCAGGCGCTGCAGCTGACATCGAGGCACGCGTGAAGCAAGTCCGTGTTCAGATCGAAGAAGCCACTTCTGACTATGACCGTGAAAAACTGCAAGAGCGCGTGGCCAAGTTGGCTGGCGGTGTTGCCGTGATCAAGGTCGGTGCAGCCACCGAAGTCGAAATGAAAGAAAAGAAAGCCCGTGTGGAAGACGCATTGCACGCAACCCGGGCTGCTGTGGAAGAAGGCATTGTGGCTGGTGGTGGCGTGGCTCTGCTGCGTGCAAAACAAGCCGCTGGAAAAATCGTTGGTGACAACGCCGACCAAGACGCAGGTATCAAATTGGTCTTGAAAGCTATTGAAGCCCCCTTGCGCGAAATCGTTTACAACGCAGGCGGTGAAGCGTCCGTGGTGGTCAACGCCGTCTTGGCTGGTAAGGGCAACTACGGCTTTAACGCTGCCAATGACACCTACGGCGACATGATCGAAATGGGTATTTTGGATCCCACCAAAGTCACACGCACTGCTTTGCAAAACGCAGCGTCAGTAGCCTCTTTGATGTTGACAACCGAGTGCATGGTTGCTGAAGCCCCGAAAGATGAAGGCGGCGCAGGCATGGGCGGCATGGGTGGTGGTGATATGGGCGGTATGGGTGGAATGGGCGGCATGGGAATGTAATTCCCCTGTTGGTCTAGAAACCCTGAGGTTTCTCCCCACAACAAAACCCCTGCAAGTTTTTACTTGCTGGGGTTTTGTTCTTTATGGATCAGTGAGCCAAGGCCTTCAGCGCCCATTTAATTCCATCGCTGACGCCAATATCAGCAGGCAAGGCTTTAAGGGCTGAAGCTGCTTCCTTGTCGTTGTATCCCAAGGCCAACAATGCTTGCAAGATATCGGACGGGGCATGGTTTGCTGAACCAAGGGGTGCACCTAAATCTGCGCCAAGCTTTCCTTTGAGTTCTAGCAGCAGCCGCTCCGCTGTTTTCTTTCCAATCCCCGGAACCTTGGTTAACCGACCTGCATCTTGGAGGGTAATGGCTTGCGATAAATCGCCAACGTCCATACCAGACAAAATGGAAAGCGCTGTACGGGGCCCGACCCCCGAGATTTTGATCAGTTCACGAAACGCAGCGCGCTCCGTGGGCGTTCCAAAGCCATACAAAATTTGGGCATCCTCTCGTACTACAAAATGGATTAACAGCGTCACTTTTGCGCCTTCGGCTGGCAGGTTGTAAAACGTTCCCATGGGAACATGGACCTCATAGCCCACACCGCCGCAATCAATCAAAATCTGCGGCGGATTTTTGTTGCAAAGAAGTCCTGTGAGTTGACCGATCATGGGGGAGCTTTCATTTTTTATCTATCATGGGCAATGCGGTGCCATCTTGCACTTTCAAAGCATTGCAACTACTGGAATTATCAGCTTGATTTTCAGACACTTATTTTCACCCCTTAACAATACCCGCTTGGTTAACCTGTGTGGCCCCACCGACCAACACTTGCGGACGATGGAGGAGGCGCTTGGTGTGCGCATCGCACATCGCCACGAGCAGTTCAAAGTGGACGGTCCCAAGCTGAAAGCACAGCGCGCTATGGACTTGCTGCAGGCGCTCTATGAAATGGCCGCTCGGCCGATCCCTGAGGCCACCATTCAATTGATGCTTTCAGGGGATGGAACTGTAGAGGCAGGCGACGGGCCTACGCTGTCCACGCGCCGTGCAGACCTCAAACCCCGAAGTACCAACCAAGCCCTGTACCTCGACAATATCGCCAGCCATGACATCACCATTGGTATAGGTCCTGCGGGCACAGGAAAGACCTATTTGGCAGTGGCTGCTGCCGTGGATGCCTTGCAACGCAGCGCGGTGCAGCGTATTGTGCTTACGCGCCCTGCGGTAGAGGCTGGCGAGCGCCTCGGGTTTTTGCCAGGCGACCTGAATCAAAAGGTTGATCCCTATTTGCGACCGCTGTATGACGCCTTGTACGACCTGATGGGTTTCGAGCAAGTTCAAAAAGCATTTGAAAGGCAGGCGCTTGAGATCGCCCCGCTGGCATTTATGCGTGGGCGCACCCTCAATAATGCCTTTGTGATTTTGGACGAAGCGCAAAATACCACGCCAGAGCAGATGAAAATGTTTTTAACCCGGATTGGTTTTGGGACGCGGGCTGTGATCACCGGGGATGTCAGTCAAATTGATTTGCCTAAAACACAGCTCAGTGGTTTGATTGATGCAGAGCGCACTCTCCGACGTGTAGATGGAGTTGCAATCACGCGACTCACGAGCCAAGACATTGTTCGCCATCCGCTGGTCGCTCGCATTGTGGATGCCTATGACGCGTCGCGAGCGCAAGAAGCAGAGCTTGAGGAGGTCCGTTTAGGCCTCGCCAAGATTCCTGAACCTGAATCCATACAAGTGCGCCATGGTTTGCCGAAAGCACGCGCACCGCGAACAAAATTAAATCGCTAAAACATGCTTCCTCCACTTGCATTGTCATTGCAGTTTGCCAAGCTCGAACATGCCGCATCGCACCGCAGCGCTCTGCCGCGCCATCAGGTAGCGCGATGGATTCGCCATGCATTAGAAGCGGATGGGGAAATTACTGTGCGCATCGTCGATCTGGATGAGGGGCGTAGCCTGAACCACGCGTTTCGGCACAAAGACTACGCGACCAATGTTCTGACGTTCGATTATGCAAAAAAGCCCTCTATATTGGCTGATTTGGTTTTATGTGCACCCATCGTGGAGCGCGAAGCGCAAGAACAGGGCAAAACATTAGGCGCGCATTACGCCCATTTGGTCGTGCATGGTGTTTTACATGCCCAAGGTTGGGACCATGAAACATCAAAGAAGGACGCAGATGCGATGGAAAAACACGAAATCGCCATCTTGGCGAAACTTGGCTTTGCCAACCCCTATCAGTAATCCCTAGACCATTCGCATGGGAAGCGTCACAGGGCCGTCGTTGACCAATTCAACTTGCATGTCCGCAGCAAAGACGCCGGTTTGCACCTGGCCATGGGTGCCTTTAGCTTGCTGAACAAAATAATCGTAGAGCTTTCGTCCTTCACTGGGATCAGCGGCATTTTTAAAACTCGGACGGTTACCCCCGCTGGTATCCGCAGCCAAAGTGAATTGGCTCACGATCAACAAGCCCGCAGGCGCACCTGAATTTTGCAGGTCTTGAAGGCTGAGATTCATCTTGCCCTGTGCATCGCTAAAAATACGCAGCTTCAAAACTTTTTGCAATAGTTTGTCGGCCGTGGCATGCGTGTCTCCATGCTCGGCACACAACAAGAGCAATAAACCAGCCTCCATCTGCGCCACCGTGACGCCATCAACTCGCACGCTAGCGCGCAGAACCCGTTGAACCAGTGCCTGCACTTAAGCTAAGGTAACGCGCATGAACTTGCGCTTACCGACCTGCATCACATAGGTTCCCGCACCCAGCTTGAGACCTTTGTCACTCACCACGTTGCTGTCGACACGCACGCCGCCACCGTCAATCAAACGATTTCCCTCACCCGAAGAAGCGACCAGCCCAGTCTGTTTCAGAATGGCGGCAATTCCCAATGTGCCTCCATCTGCGTCCAAGGAAAGAGAAATCGCATCGATGGTTTCAGGTATGCCACCTTTGCTGCGGTTGATAAAGTCTTGTTCGGCTGCATCTGCGTCAGCTGCGGAGTGAAAGCGTGCAGTGATTTCTTTGGCCAAGGCCACTTTGGCCTCTTTGGGATTGCGCCCAGCGTTGACTTCAGCCTTAAGGTTGGCAATGAATGCCTCTGACTTGAAGCTCAACAAGGTATACCAGCGCCACATCAACGCATCGGAAATACTCAGTACTTTGGCAAACATGGTGTTGGGCGCCTCAGAAATGCCGATGTAATTGTTTTTACTCTTGGACATTTTTTCCACACCGTCCAAGCCCTCTAACAGCGGCATGGTCAAAATACATTGCGGCTCCTGCCCGTACTCTGCTTGCAGTTGACGGCCCACTAGGAGGTTGAATTTTTGATCGGTTCCGCCAAGTTCGAGGTCGCTGTGCAGGGCCACACTGTCGTAGCCTTGCATCAAAGGGTATAAAAATTCGTGAACGCTGATGGATTGGCCTGCTTTATAGCGGTCATGGAAGTCATTGCGCTCCATCATGCGCGCCACGGTGTAGCGCGAAGCCAGTGCGATCATTCCGCGCGCGCCCAAGGGATCACTCCATTCGCTGTTGTAGCGAATTTCGGTTTTGCTGGGGTCAAGAACCAGGGAGGCCTGTTTGTAATACGTCTGTGCATTGACTTGGATTTGCTCGGCGGTGAGCGGTGGGCGCGTGGTATTTCGACCGGAAGGGTCGCCGATCATGCTCGTAAAGTCGCCAATCAAAAAAATGACGGTATGGCCTAAATCTTGGAGTTGGCGCATTTTGTTGAGTACGACCGTATGGCCCACATGGATGTCGGGTGCGGTTGGGTCTAAGCCGAGTTTGATGCGCAAGGGCTTGCCTGTGGCTTCGGATCGAACCAGTTTTTGAACCCACTCGTCTTGCGGAATGAGCTCGTCGCAACCCCGCAAAGACACGGCCAAGGCCTCTTTGACGGCATCAGAGACAGAAGATAAGGGTTCAGAGGCTTGATTCATAACGGGTTTTTCTAAGATGCACAGGGTAAGCCCTATATACTGCAGCCCCTCTCATGCGAAAATTGCGGGCTGTTCGGCTGATTTTAGTCTCGGCCCAGTCGCAGCCCGGAGCCGCGCACATTGAATGCGACGCCCGACCCTACGGAGCCCTATTTTGGAAAACGGATTGATAACTGCTGTGCAAAGCGCCATGGGCTATTTTGCCCGTGTTGCTCATAACCATCCTAGGCGGATTGCAGCAGGAATGGTGTCGCTGTTGCTTGCAGGAACAGGCTTGTCCTATGCTGTCGTAAGCCTTGTTCCTGATGCCCAAAAGTTACCCGTTCGCACTGTCGTTGAAGCCGTTGATACCTTGGCGCTTGCGCCGCAAGAGCAAGCATTGGCCCAACAAGCGATTCAGTTGTACCGAACGGACCAAACCCGAAGTGCAGACACCGTCGATGCCCTGTTAAAACGTTTAGGTATTTCGGATCCCCAAGCCGCCGCTTTTTTGCGAAAAGATCCTTTGGCCCAAAAGCATTTACTGGGCCGCGTGGGAAGAAGTGTTAGTGCAGAGGCCAACGCCAACAGTGCCTTGGTCAGCCTGAATGTGCGCTGGAGCCCTGAAGACGACGGTCAATTTAAGCGTTTAAGCATCCAACAAACCCCCCAAGGCTTTCGATCAAAGCTCGAAACCTTGCCAATGAGCGCTAGCACCCGTTTAGCCAGCGGCACCATTCAATCGTCTCTGTTTGCAGCGACCGATGAGGCGCAAATTCCCGATGCCATCGCCGTTCAAGTTGCAGAAATTTTTTCCGGTGATATCGATTTTCACCGTGCTCTGCGAAAAGGCGATCGCTTTTCAGTGGTCTACGAGACCTTGGAAGGCGATGGCGAACCCTTGCGGGCAGGGCGGGTGATCAGCGCCGAATTCTTCAATGCAGGAAAAACGTACCAAGCCGTGTGGTTTCAAGAGGCTTTAGCCCAAAGCGGCTCTGCGGCAACACATTCCCTGACCAAGGGGGGTTATTACACGCTTACAGGGGAGAGTCTTCGCCGCACATTTTTGGCCTCTCCCATGGCATTTTCTCGGGTGACGAGCGGCTTCAAGATGCGTTTCCATCCGATTTTGCAAACATGGCGCGCCCATTTGGGCGTGGACTATGGCGCAGCGACCGGAACCCCTGTGCGAACAGTGGCAGATGGCGTGGTGGATTTTGCGGGCGTTCAAAATGGTTTTGGTAACGTGGTCTTCGTTAAACACAATGCAAGCCACACCACGGTGTACGCGCATTTAAGCCGTATCAACGTCAAACGAGGTCAAAGCGTAAACCAAGGGCAAAACGTGGGCTTGGTAGGGGCCACAGGATGGGCCACTGGCCCCCATTTGCATTTCGAATTCAGAGTCAATGGCGCTCACAAAGACCCGTTGACCCTTGCTCGCCAAAGTGCCCCAGTGCCCGTGAGTGCGTCTCTCAAGCCGCAGTTTGACAAAGTGGCACATCTGGCGCGCTCTCAGCTTAACGCGGCAGCCCTCTTGCAAATCGGCAACGTCCAGTAAACCGCACAAGGCTCCGTTCTTCATGCCCGAATGGTTTATTGGACTGATGTCGGGAACCTCCTTAGATGGGGTTGATGGCGTTTTGGTGCGAAGCGCTGACGCAGACGTTCCACTGGAAGTCATAGGCCATGCCAGTCACATACTCCCGCCTGATTTGAAGGAGGCGTTTTTGAGCCTCAACGCGCAGGGGCCTAACGAAATCCACCGCGGGGCTTTAGCGGCCAACGCCCTGGTTCGCATTTATGCCGATGTTGTATCCGAGTTGCTAGCGACCCACGATGTACCCGCCACCGCGGTCCGCGCCATAGGGGCCCATGGCCAAACAGTGCGACACCGCCCGCAAGCATTTGACTCTATCGGGTACACCATCCAACTCAACCAGCCAGCCTTGTTGGCAGAGTGGTGCGGGATTGATGTGGTGGCTGATTTTCGCAGCCGCGATGTGGCCGCGGGTGGGCAAGGTGCGCCTTTGGTTCCGCCCTTTCACCGCGCATATTTTGGCCATCCCAGTCAATCCCGGGCCATTCTCAATGTGGGTGGAATCTCCAACATCACACTGGTGCCTGCACTTCAAAGCGCACAAGCCCAAGAGCCGCTGTTGGGCTTTGACTGTGGGCCAGGAAATGCATTGATGGACACGTGGTGCAGCTTGCATACCGGTGCACCGTTCGATGACTGTGGTCACTGGGGTGCCCAAGGGGTGGTGAGTCAGGCGCTGCTGGCCTGCCTGCAAGAGGACGGTTTTTTTAAGAAGTCGCCGCCTAAGAGTACCGGGCGTGACCTGTTCAACGCAGAATGGCTCAATGCCCGGTTAAAAAGCTTTAAGGACCTGCCCGCAGTTGACGTTCAAGCCACCTTGATGGAGTTAACGGCCTGGGCGTGTGTGGAGGGCATGCGCTCTACGTCGCTTAAATGTGACACGCTGGTGGTGTGTGGTGGTGGGGCGTTGAACGTGGCTTTGATGGACCGCTTGAAGGTATTGGCACCGCAGACCGCAGTGTGCAGCTCACAAGCGCTTGGTATTGCACCGCATCTTGTCGAGGCCTGTGCTTTTGCTTGGTTGGCGCAGCAAACAGTCCATCGTAAAACAGCCAGTGTTCCAAGCGTAACAGGCGCAAAGGGCGCCCGTGTTTTGGGTGCTATTTACCCCGCCTGACTTTGGCGGAGGTGTTTTATTTAGGTCGAGAAAGACGATCCGCAGCCACAGGTTGTCGTGGCATTGGGATTTTTGATCACGAACTGCGCACCTTGCAAATCTTCTTTGTAATCAATTTCTGCGCCCACCAAGTATTGGTAGCTCATGGCGTCAATCAATAAGGAGACGCCATTTTTGGTCATGGTGGTGTCGTCCTCATTGGTGATTTCGTCAAAGGTGAATCCGTACTGGAATCCTGAGCATCCACCGCCCTGAACGAAAACCCGCAGTTTCAAGTCGGTGTTTCCTTCTTCAGCAATCAGGTCAGCTACTTTAGCCGCTGCGCTGTCGGTGAACAAAATGGGGGCGGGCATTTCAGTGGTGGTGATTTCAGCGACTGCGCTCATGGTGTAGTTCCAACAAAATTAAGAAGTAGATAAGAATAGTACAGCAATTTGCTCGGATATTCATTTATGCAGGATTTGACGCCACTGCCAGTGTGGGCTTTTCCTCTTCGCCGATCAAAGGCGTGAGACGGCCGTTCACAAGGGCACCTTGGTGGAGTTCTAAAGACCCATATTGAACGTCACCTTCAATTCGAGCGCTGGGTTGCACTTCTAACATCAGCCGTGCCAGCACGTTGCCTTGAATGCGGCCATTCACAATGATGTGGTCCGCGCTGACGGAGCCGACAACAACGGCGAACTCTGAAATCACCAGAATGCTTGGGTTGGCGTTGTTAGGATGGATATTTCCAATGATTTCACACTCCACCCGCAAACCGTCGGAATAAAAGATGTCTCCGCTGACGCGCGCACCTTCGGCAATCAGGCTTCTCAGCGGGGGTTGTTTTTTCTTGTTGAACATGTTGATCCTCGCAAATTACGTAAAAAGTACGCCCCATCAAGGGTCATAACTTTGCCACTTGTGTCGCCTTGACTACCGCGCCCTCCATCACCCTGGCCGTAAGACCCTTCACGCTCACTTGATTGGGCACATCAAACTCACCTTCAAAACGGCCGTACTGCGCCATTTTAATTTGTACGCCTGCATGGGGTAAGTTGCCCGTCCATGCTTTGCCATTGAGCGTTCCATTGACTGTAATCTCTATCCGCCCTGAAAATTCGGGCGCATTTTTGCGCGATTGAATGACCAAGACCTGCCAACGGATTTTGCCAGCATCTTTGAGCTCGGCCTGCAATCCTCGGATCGCCAAGCCGTCGGTTGCAGCCACAGGGATTAACTTCTCAAAAAATCCCAAGTCATCGCGCAGTCTTTGGTTGTCTGCTTCGAGTAATTTAACCTGTGCAGCCATCAGACCCGTCGTCGCTTTTTCTGTGGCGACCAGGACCCCTGCGGTATTGGCGATCGACTGGGCTTCATTGCGTTGTTCAATTGCGGCGTCTAAATCTGCTTGCAGGCTAACAACCTTGGCGCGCGTTTTTATCAATTCTTCAGAGTGGCCCTTTTCTAGCCCGGCAATTTCTCGCCCAAATTCAAAGGCCCACATGCCAATGGCCGCGCAAAATCCAAACACAAGCGCCAACAGGACCCAGCGAAAAGGCCAAGGCAGGGCGCTGCGCACCGCCATACGGGGTGCGCTGATGGTGAGTCGGCGGCGTAACAATCGAAAGCGCATACAGAACCCCTAAATGACAAAAGGCCACCCAAGCGGTGCCCGGGCGGCCTTTTTTTGCAATCCGGTGAGGGATTAACGCTTGGAGAACTGCTTGCGACGGCGGGCGCCGTGGAAGCCGACCTTCTTACGCTCAACTTCGCGCGCATCACGCGTGACGAAGCCGGCTTGGCTCAGCATAGGCTTGAGCGTTGCATCGTAATCGATTAAAGCGCGTGTGATTCCGTGGCGGGTTGCGCCCGCTTGACCGGATTCACCACCGCCAGCCACATTGACCATGATGTCGAAAGTTTCGGCATGGTTAGTCAAAAGCAAAGGCTGCTTGCAAATCATGATGGAAGTAGCACGGCCAAAGAAATTTTCAATGGCTTTGCCGTTCACGACGATTTGGCCGGAGCCTTTTTTCAAGAAAACGCGGGCCACGCTGGATTTGCGACGACCGGTTCCATTGTTCCAATCACCAATCATTTTGCAGCTCCTGCGATTTCCAGCACTTTAGGCTGTTGGGCGGAATGGGGATGCTCAGCACCACCATAGACCTTGAGTTTTTTGATCATCGCGTAGCCCAGGGGGCCTTTTGGAAGCATGCCCTTGACGGCTTTTTCCAAAGCACGGCCGGGGAACTTGGCTTGCATATCGCGAAAGTTGATGGCAGAAATACCACCGGGGTAGCCTGAATGGCTGTAATACACTTTGTCGATGGGTTTGGCGCCCGTGACGCGCAGGCGAGCTGCGTTAATGACGACAATAAAGTCGCCCGTATCTACGTGAGGCGTGTAAATGGCCTTGTGTTTGCCGCGCAAACGGAGAGCAACTTCGCTGGCTACTCGTCCGAGGACC
>CANJNX010000013.1 GCA_947475495.1 Comamonadaceae bacterium
CTAAGGCCGTAAATCGCTTGTAAACATTGGGGTAATCACGCTCAACCACCGCAATATTGGGGCCGGTTTTTCCAGGTATCAAATCCACTTCACCGCGCTTCCAGTCTTGAACACCAAAGGGCTGCGCCAACTCTGCGGGGGAGTCATGCATCAAGGGGCTTAGCACCATGTCGCGCTCAACGCCGAGATGACCGACACAAATCTCACTGAACTTTTGCGCAAAGCCTTTGTATATATCCCAGTCACTGCGTGACTGCCACGCAGGATCAACAGCCGTAGACAAAGGGTGGATAAAGGGGTGCATGTCGCTGGTGTTGAGGTCGTTCTTCTCGTACCAGGTCGCCGTGGGCAATACGATGTCCGAGTACAAACAGGTGGTACTCATACGAAAGTCCAAGGTCACCAACAAATCAAGTTTGCCTTCGGGCGCTTTGTCGTGCCAAACCACTTCTTCGGGCTTGGCCTTGTCATGGCCCATGTCTTTTCCTTGAACACCGTTGCTGGTTCCCAGCAGATGCTTTAAAAAGTATTCATGGCCTTTGCCACTGGAGCCCAAAATATTGGAGCGCCACACAAACATATTGCGTGGCCAGTTGTCCGGGTGGTCTGGGTCTTCACAGCTCATGGACAGCGTGCCCTCTTTGAGGCCTTTGACCGCATAGTCTTTGGGCTCCATGCCTGCCGCTTGGGCATCGCGCACCACTTGCAGTGGATTGGTCTTGAGCTGCGGCGCCGAAGGCAACCAACCCATACGCTCGGCACGCACGTTGTAGTCAATCATGCTGCCGCCAAAGGCTTTTTTATCTGCCAGCGGTGAGAGCACTTCTTCCATGCCCAGTTTTTCGTAACGCCACTGGTCCGTATGGGCGTAAAAGAAACTGGTGGAATTCATTTGCCGCGGCGGACGAATCCAATCCAGCCCAAAGGCCAGCGCAGTCCATCCCGTCTGAGGGCGCAACTTTTCTTGTCCCACATAGTGGGCCCAACCGCCACCGCTTTGGCCGATACAGCCGCACATCATCAGCATATTGATAACTCCGCGGTAATTCATATCGGCGTGGTACCAATGGTTCATTGCTGCGCCGATGATGACCATGGACTTGCCATGGGTCTTGTCTGCGTTGTCGGCAAACTGGCGCGCAACGGTAATCAACTGCTCGCGCGGTGTTCCAGTGATACGCTCTTGCCATGCGGGGGTATAGGGCGTGTCGTCATTGAAGTCTTTGGCCGCCAATTCGCCCGGCAAACCACGCGCTACGCCATAGTTAGCCACCTGCAAATCAAACACAGTGGCCACAAGCGCTTCACGCGTTTCGCCCGCTTTGCCCAATGCAATGCGCTGTACCGGAACCGTTCGGACCAAGACGTTGTTCGCGCCCGCGCCACTTACGTTGTTGGGAAAGTGTTCACTTTCAATCCCCCCAAAATAGGGGAAGCCCACCTTGGCTGTTTCCAAACTGGCTTGCTCGCCTTCCATGACCGTGAGTTTGAGTTTGACATCACTGCCATGGCGTGCTTCTTTGGCTTGTAGGTTCCATTGCCCTTCATCGGCGCGACCGTCTGGGCCCCATCGAAAACCGATGGCTCCTTGCGGCAATACGACTTTACCGCTCTCATCTAAAGCAACTGTTTTCCACTCCGGATTGTTAGCCGCACCCAACTTGCCATTGAAATCAGAGGCTCGCAAATAACGGTCAGGAACCATCACGATCTCACCACTGGGCAAGGTTTGCTCTTTGAGCATCACCAGCATGGGCATGTCGGTATAGCGGCGTACGTAATCATCAAAATAGGTGCTGCGCGGTTTACCACCATCGGGGAAATAAAACTCTTTGAGAATCACATGGCCCATGGCCATGGCCACGGCTGCGTCGGTGCCTTGCTTAGGCTTCATCCAAATATCCGAGAGCTTTGCGACCTCAGAATAATCGGGCGTGACTGCGACGGTTTTCGTTCCTTTGTAGCGAACTTCCGTGAAAAAGTGCGCATCGGGGGTTCGCGTTTGCGGAACGTTAGAGCCCCAGGCAATGATGAAGCTGGAGTTGTACCAGTCCGCAGATTCTGGGACATCGGTTTGCTCGCCCCAAATTTGTGGGCTGGCAGGTGGAAGGTCACAGTACCAGTCGTAAAAGCTCATGCAAACGCCACCGATGAGGCTCAGGTAACGGCTTCCCGCTGCGTAGGACACCATGGACATCGCAGGAATCGGCGAGAAGCCAATGATGCGATCAGGCCCGTGCTTTTTAATGGTGTACACATTGGCAGCGGCAACCATTTCGTTGACTTCATCCCAGCTGGATCGAACAAATCCACCCAGGCCCCGAACGCTTTGGTACTCCTTGCGCTTGGCATCGCTTTGAGCAATCGAAGCCCACGCATCGACCGGGTCTTGTGACAAGCGTGCTTGGCGCCACAACTTCAGCAACCGGCCTCGAACCAAGGGGTACTTCACTCGGTTGGCGCTGTACAAATACCAGCTATAACTCGCACCGCGGGCACATCCGCGCGGCTCATGGTTAGGCATATCCCAGCGGGTTCGTGGGTAATCCGTTTGCTGGGTTTCCCAGGTCACGATACCGCCTTTGACGTAAATTTTCCAAGAGCATGACCCTGTGCAATTGACGCCATGCGTGGAGCGCACGATTTTGTCGTGGGCCCAACGGTCGCGGTACGCGTTTTCCCACGTTCGGTCTTCTCCGGTGGTGACGCCGTGATCGCCTGCGAAAGATTCACGCGGCTGGGAAAAATAGCTGAGTCGGTCTAGAAAATGGCTCATGAAATACCTCGGGAAATTGTGTTGGGCACTGTTGTATGGGGCTTACGGGTTTTTGATGTCTGAACCTGCACGAAGGTAAAACCACCAATTCAAAACCAAGCACACGGCATAGAAAGCAGCAAAGCTGTACATCGCGACCTGCGGCGTTCCAGCTTTGATTTGGGCGCCTATGACCACCGGTGCAATAAAGGCGCCGTAGGCCGCTACCGCCGAGGTCCAACCGAGCACGGGGCCGGTTTGCTGGCGATCAAAAATGACGCCAATGGTGCGAAAAGTAGAGCCATTGCCAATGCCACTGGCTGCAAACAAGAGCACAAACAACCACATAAAAGTAGAAAAATACTGCTCCGGCGTGGCCGATCCATACGCTTGCATCATGACGTAACCCACTGCAGCAGAGGCCAACACCATGACGCCAGAAATGATTTGCGTGACGATGGATCCACCGACTTTGTCAGAAATCCATCCGCCCACCGGGCGAATCAATGCACCGACAAAAGGCCCAATCCACGCATACGTTAAGGCTGAGGGTGCGTTGGGGTTTTTGAGAACGTGCTGCATGACGCCAGCAGCGTCAGGAACATGGCTGATTCCAAAAATAACGGTGATCGACAAGGGCAGCGCCATCGAAAAACCAATGAATGATCCAAAGGTGACGATGTACAGCAAGGTCAATGACCATGTGTGTTTGTTCTTAAAAATGGCGTACTGGTTGCCAATGTTGGACTTCATTTCTCCAAAGGCGGCTGCTTTCATCGCGGCCAAAGTGCAGACAATGATGAGCGGCAAAGCCACCCACATATTGAGCAAACCCAAACCAGTCGGTGCTGGTAAATACAGGTACAAGCCCAAGGCCCCGACCACACACGTGATGCCCCACAGGTACAAAATTTTTGCAAACGCCGCCAGCGTTCCACCGTAATGGGGCGACAGGGTCAGCAAGTTATTCATACCGAACCACGCTGCTGCCACCAGTGGCAGCAAAATTGCAGCCCACACAAACCCTGCGTTTTGAATGAACGTGGGCGTTCCTGCAGCAATTTTTCCCAAAATCCAGCCGCTGTCTTTGAGCAAGACCATGGAGCCCCCGCCTGCTGCGCCAAACACACCCACCGTCATCACCAAGGGAATCAAGACCTGCATGGTGGTCACACCGAAGTTTCCCAAACCGGCATTCAAACCCAGACCCGTGCCTTGCAAGCGTTTAGGGAAAAAGCTAGAAATATTGGACATCGAACAAGCGAAGTTGCCCCCACCAATGCCGCTTAAAAACGCACAGGCTTGAAACACCCACAGCGGGGTGGATTGGTCTTGCAATGCAATTCCCGTCCAAATAGCGGGGATCATGAGCAGCACAGAGGTCAAGAAAATCGTGTTGCGTCCGCCTGAGAGACGAATGAAAAAGGATGCAGGGATACGCAGGGTTGCGCCCATCAATCCCGCAATTGCAGTCAGGCTGAACATCTCCGCCGGTTTGAACGGAAAACCGAGGTTGAGCATTTGCACCGTGATGATTCCCCACATGCCCCAGACCGCAAAGCCGACCAAGAGGTTGGGAATGGAGATCCAAAGATTGCGGTACGCAATTTTTTTCCCCGTGGACTCCCAAAAAGTGTCATCTTCGGGGCGCCAGTCGCCGATATCAACGCGTGAAGCAGAGGCATGTGTCATAGAAGTCCTTGTTTAACTAGGGGTGACGTTTTGCAAACTGAAGGGGGTTGCGTTTTTCCCCATGATTTCGCTGCGCCGAACTTCGGTCCAGTACATCCAAATCAAGGAGACCCACACCACGCCGTACATCAACATGAAAGCGCTTGAACGAATCCCTGTGAGATCCATCAAAGCGCCAAACAGGATGGGCAGCACAAAGCCACCCAATCCACCAGCGAGGCCTACTACGCCACTGATGGTTCCGATATTTCCCGTGTAGTCGTCGCTGATGTACTTGAAGACACTGGCCTTCCCAAAAGCGAAGGCAATGCCCAGCACAAACATGAGCGCGGTAAAAACGTACACGTTTAAACCGAAGTGAAAGGTTTTAGGCCCGGTGACGGTGGCGATGGTGAAATCGGTTTGGGGGTAGCTCAGTAAAAACAAACAAATCCAACTGACCCACAAAACCCACCAGGTCACGCTGTGAGCGCCCCATTTATCGGACATCCAACCGCCTACTGCGCGCAATACGCCCCCGGGCAAGGAAAAACAAGCTGCAAGCAATGCAGCAGAACGAATCTCTAAGCCAAACTCGCCAACGTAATACTGAACCATCCACAAAGACAAAGCCACATAGCCTCCAAACACAATGCTGTAGTACTGGCAGTACTTCAACACCTTGGGGTCTTTCAGCGCTTTGAGTTGGTCGATGAACTTCACATTGGTAGACACCAAATGGGTGGGGTCGCTGTAACTGAAGAACCAAAACAGGAGGACGGTGCCAAACATGATGGCGGCATAGACTTGGGGAACCATGGCCCAGCCAAAGGCCACGACCAAAGCGGGGGCCACAAATTTATTCACCGCCGCTCCCGAATTGCCAGCGCCATAAATTCCCATGGCAAAACCTTGCTGGTTTTTTGGAAACCAACGCGCCACATAGGGCGTTCCCACCGAAAAAGAGCCGCCAGCCAAGCCAACAAAGAGTCCGATGGTTAAAAAATGCCAGTAGGCGCTGGCATATGACATCAGGTAGATCGCCGGAACCGTGAGGGCCATCAAAAGGGTCATCACAATACGGCCGCCAAACTTATCGGTCCAAATGCCCAAAGGCACACGGATCAGGGACCCGGTAAGCACCGGTGTTGCCATCAGCAAACCAAATTGCGTGGCATTGAGGTCCAGCGCCTTTTTAATCGGAATGCCAATCACACCAAACATCATCCACACCATGAAACACACAGTGAATGCCAACGTGCTGACGATTAATACGGAAAGCGCCTGTCTTTTATGTGTCATACCAAGACTCCTATATGTCTTGGTAGAACTGTATTTTTTTTCGCTTTGGGTCGCTATCCCTCGCTAGAACGCCAAGGAAGATGCAGAGGAACTATGCCGGGGCCGCAAGACCTCGTTCTAAAGAACTAGAGAGGCCAGATATTGGCAGGTGTTTGCGTTAGATCAAAGGGTTTTCAGAGGCGATGACAGCGGCATGCACGCGACTGCTCACACCCAGCTTGCGCAAAATATGTTGCACATGGATTTTGACGGTGGTCTCGGCTATGCCGAAATCGCGGCCGATTTCTTTATTGCTGGCCCCTTTGGTGATGCCGCGCAAAATTTCTTTTTCGCGAACCGATAACGTGTCCAAAGGGTTGCTTGCACTTTGAACAGGCGCATTTTTTGCACCTGTTGCATGCGACGCCCCACGGTATGCAGCCACCAATTTATTGGTCATTTCAGGGGCGATGACGTTGTCGCCTGCATGGGCTTTGAGAATCGCTTCAATGAGATCTTCACCTTCCGTTGTTTTAAGCAAGTAACCGGCAGCCCCGTTGCGCAGCGCGCGGGCTAAATCAGCCTCGTCTTCGCTCACGGTGAGCACCAAAATGCAGGCCTGAGGCGCCGCCTCGTGCAAAGCCGGTATGGCATCGACACCGTTGACACCAGGCAGATGGTTGTCCAGCAAAATAACATCGGGTTGAAGTTCTTGGGCGCGGCGCTGTGCCTCACCTGCGTCTGCTGCATCACCCACGACCACCAAGCGGGAGTCACGCGATAAAAGCGCAGACAAACCGCGCCGAAACAGCGTATGGTCATCCACCAGCAAGACGCGCAAAGCAGGCCCAGTCATAAGGCGGCGGTTTGTGAAGAAGGCAGGGTCAAAATAACAGAACTCCCGTTTTGCAGCGTAGAAATGAATTCAAGGTCTGCACCTATGCGCTGGGCGCGCTCGGCCATGATACGTAAGCCCACATGGGTTTCATCTTGCCCCGGGTCCTCTGTGACAAAACCAATCCCGTTGTCGCGAATCTCAAAGCGCCATGCTGGTTGTTGCACCACATCAAGCCAGACCTTGGAAGCCCGGGCATGCTTGCGGACATTGGACAAAGCTTCCTGCACGATGTGAAGCACCTGAATTTGTAAATCTGCAGACAGTGGAACCCCATGGCCTGCAATATGGAGTGACGTATCCAAGCCCGTTTGGTGTTCGAATTTTCGCAATGTGGTGGCTAGCGCTGGTTCAATGTCTTCCGTATTCGCTCGGGTACGAAAATGAAGCAACAGTTCACGGACATCGCCATTGCTTTCACGAACGCCGCTGTCAATGTCTTGTAAAACCGTTTGAATGTCAGACTGTGAACCGCTGGCCAATGCGTCGCGCATCAGTTGCACTTGGATTTTTAAAAATGCCAGGGATTGTGCAATTGAATCATGCAGTTCGCTGGCAATGAGTTGGCGCTCTTGCGATACGGCCGCTTCTTTTTCAAGCGCATTCAAACGCAGATTTTCCATGGCACTTGCCAGGTGGCTATTGAGCGCCTCATACAAAGACCGCTCAGCCGCAGACGGAGAAACCCGGGCGTGAAAAAATAAATCTACCTCGCCCATGACCCGTTCGTACATACGGATCGGCACATTAACCACCGTACTAAACCCTGCTTTTGCGCAGTGCTGTAGAGCGGCTGGCGCTAAGGCGTGGATAGGAATCACCCGTAACTGGTGATCGGTTGCGATCGCACCGCAATGGCAATCGCCTGCATGCAGGCATTGCTCGTCTTCGACCATAACGCTTGGCAAGCCAGCCGAAGCCAGCATGATGAAACGTTGGTTGGCTTGGTCTGACCAGCGAACCGCCACGGCGTCAGCGTGCGCGATACGCAACATACTTTTAGAAAAATCTTGCGCTAAAGCATCCAAATTCGTCGCGTTCGCCACCATGGCGGTAACCTCATACAGCGACTCAAGCCTCTCGCTTTTTTCTTCTAACTCCACGGTTTTTTCTTTCACCTTGGTTTCTAGATTTTTGTACAAGCGTTGCAGGTGTTCCGCCATGGTGTTAAAGCCGTCGGCCAAAGTACCAAACTCATCGGATGTCACCCGTTCTACCCGGGCACCCCAATCGCCAGCTTGGATTTTTTGGATCGCTTGCTTTAGCAAATTCACCGGCTCGAGAACGAATCGATACCCTGTAAAGATTAAGACCGCCGCCCCAAAAATCGCAAGCGATAAAACGCCCATTTGCAGCATATGCAAGACCGATGTCCATCGCGCCATGTGGGCTTCAATGCTTGCGACCAATGCGTCTATATCGGCAACAAACCGGACCGTCTCTGAGCGCAATACAAGCGGGTCATTGGTTGCAATTGGAATTTCCTTTGCCAGCCAATGGGATTGGAATGCAGACCAATCGGTTTGGACATTGGAAAAATTGAGCCGTACTTTTTCATCCCACGGCATAAACAAGGGACGCTCGGTATCGCCATGGCGAAGGACATTGAGACTTTGTGAAAATTCTTGTTCTAAAGTAATGAGTTCACCATGCTCGCGGCTGCTCACCACCAAAGCCATGCGGTAGGCTTGCATGCGCATTCGCCCCGCTTCGTTGACGGCTGCAGCGCCACCATCGAGCTGCCACGACACCCACAAGGTGGCTGCGCTTGATAACAATGCCGCCAACAAAAAGGGAAGTCCAAGCACCGCCAATTTGGATCCCAAGCCCCAGCGGGTTTTGACAATGGTGGGTTGCGATACGGTGTTACCCATCTTTTGCATCCTTGCGTGCCTGCATAAGCCAGGGGCCATAGGTGATGGCATAGATAAAAAACGCCATCGCCCAAGCGAGCGCAGAAACACCGACAGCCCAGGCCGTTTGATGCGGCGCAAGCATGGGCCAAACCACGCGCGCAGCGCCAGCAAACAAGATCAAACCAAACGCTGTCACCTCACGCCAGGTGGCTTCAATCTTCCGGCCCGTGTGACCGCGGGCAGTGCGCGTGATCATGCCCAGGATCAAACAGCCCGTTGCGCCTACGGCCAATCCATGGATTGCAGCCGATACCGATACCGCAAGCCCGCCCCACAGCGCAACAGCTAACAAGCCCAGACCGATTGAAAACCAGGCATACGCGATCTGCAAAATCCACAACATCGGCCGCGTCCGGCATGCCCAAGGCGACCAACGCGATTGACGAACACCATGCAAAAGCGCAGCAAAGGCCAGCACCCATGCTGTCAAGGGCGATATTTCCGCCGGGGCAAAAACCCAAAACGCCAAACCCAAGCCTGTGCTGAGCATGACGCCGCGTTCTAGCCAAACCAAGGGTTTGATAGAGACACCGGGGATTGCAGACATCGTAAAACCAGGAATAACGCGCCCTGCCATCACACTTTCTAGCAACACGACCACAGACAGCATGGCATACAACGGGACCTGTGGCGAAAGATTCAACCACCCAAGGACGGATGCGTGAAACACACCATTGGCCAGCGCCATGAAGCCCAACAAGCCTGCAATCGGCAAATTACGGCGGTTGCCAGAACGCAGCAACACGCGCAGCAAAATGAGCGCAACACTGGGTAGCAAAATGAAATCTAGCACTGCATACACGCCATAAGGCACCCACCACAGTGCAACCCGGGCTGCCAACCAAACCAGCGCTAGGGCGCCAAGCGCGGAGCCCCGCGGTGTGGGCAATCCCGTCCACGCTTTGCCAGCAGTCATTAAAAAACCGATCACCACTGCTGCAACAAAGCCAAAAAGCATTTCATGGGCATGCCACCACACCGGGGCCAGCGCTGGGGTCCACTGCAAGTAACCCAGCCACACCAGCACCCAAGCGGGAACTGCCACCATCGCAAAGAGGGCTGCGCCTAGATAAAAAGGACGAAAACCCAAACGCAAAAAAGCCCAGCCATGGGCCTGGTGTGCACCGGGTTCTTGAATGCGCATGGTCTTCAATGGCGCTTGGATGGGATTCGTCACAACTGAAAACTCTGCCCGAGCGTTGGTACATCCACATTCCATTGCTTCTGCGTTCGAAGCAATTCCGCAAAGCGCTCTGCCGCCTTCACCTCGCCGTGAACAACAAA